>CAZVTW010000028.1:0-25575 GCA_964629805.1 uncultured Bacteroidales bacterium
ACCGTAACAATAGCTACGCTTGCGATATTTTTTGATGCGCTTCTCAATTTCAAAGTACATTTCAGTGTTTCGTTACGATTCCATTTTAGAAATTCAGGTATTAAATTAATCTGAGTTTTTATTTTTAAACGACCTATTATGTATGCATCATATAAACAAAGAATCGTGTTTTATTACTGCCGGATTCTAACGTCCATTATTATTCTTACAATAGTTTCAATTCATCTGAATGCTCACCCGGTTGATTCGATAACAGCCAAAAAAGTAGCACAAAATTTCCTGGCTGACAAAAAGCCTGCAATTCGTAAAACAAGATCAAAGCCAGCAACAGATCTGATACATATTGCAGGTTCTGACAGTCTGATTGCTTATTATGTCTTTCAACGCCGTGATACAGCTTTCGCTATTATTTCTGCCAATGATTTCCTGCCGCCTGTCATCGGGTATTCTGTCAATTCCTTGTTTTCTTATGACCAAGCTTCTCCGGCTTTCACCTGGTTTCTGAGAAATTTGCAGAAACAGGCCGCCAATATTTATTCACAAAAAGGGAAAAAACGGGGTGAACCAAATAACAATTACAAAACCTGGCAGGATATATTACATGACAGAAAAAAACGCGGTCCAAATGATGAAGTTGAACCTCTCTTAAGCGATATTGCATGGGGACAGGGGTGTTATTACAATGACAAATGCCCACGCGACTGGAGCAGCGATCGATGTAACAGGACGCCTGTCGGATGTGGAGCCTTAGCAATGGGGCAGATTATGAAATACTGGAATTATCCCGTACAGGGAATTGGCAATCACACATATGAACATGACGATTATGGTACATTGTTTGCTGATTTTGAAAATACAACATATGACTGGGTTAATATGCCTGCTCAACTGGACCAAAATTCCAATGCCACTGAAGTAGAAGCAATTGCCACGCTCCTGTATCACTGTGGCGTCAGTGTTGAGATGCAATTTGGTTCGGAAGGCAGCAGCTCATATACGACTGATGCCAAAAATGCTTTTTCTGAATATTTTGGATTTATCGAAAGCAATATCGCACATCTGCACAAAGATGACTATACGAATAGTGATTGGATTGAAGTCCTTAAGAATGAGCTTGATAATGGAAGGCCATTGTTTTATGCCGGCGGCGTTAGTCCTGTCAGGCACGCGTGGGTGTGCGATGGATATGACAATAATATGTTTCATATGAACTGGGGTTGGGACGGATTATATAATGATGGGTATTATGTTACAGATCTAGACCCGGACGAGGACTTTACAGATAACCAGGAGATTCTCATAGGAATATCCCCCCATCTTCTCCCGGTAGATGAACAGGATTCGCTCGCTTTGGTATCATTTTACAATCAAACAAACGGCGATCAGTGGAAAGAAAACACTAATTGGCTTGAAACAACGGTCAATAAATGGTATGGGGTTACTGTGATAAATAACAGGGTGGTAAAGCTTGAATTACAAGCTAACCAGTTATCAGGAACTTTGTCGCAGGAAACAGGCAATTTAGAGAACCTTATCTATCTTAACCTGGAAGAAAACCTCTTATCAGGAAATATTCCGCCGGAAATAGGAAATCTTTCACAGCTTCAGTACCTGTACCTGGCAAATAATCAATTATCCGGGTCAATTCCACCGGAAATAGGAGATTTGTCGAAACTTTATTTCCTGGATGTATCCAATAATGAAATAAACGGATTTGTTCCCGCTGAAATTGGGCAAATTAATTCACTATTTTACCTGAATTTGTATTACAATCAGTTTACTTTCCAGGATTTATTAGAAAATTTGGAGGATTTAAACGAAATTACCTATGTTTTATATGAATATCAGGATACATTAGCTGTAACTCAATCTTTTTTTGAATATCAAGCAGGTGATCAGATAAGTATTAATATCAAAGATATCAGCAGACTGACAAACAGCAACAACGCCTACACATGGGTCAAACCTGCGGACAGGGAAAATTGGTGGACGGTAGTTGGACAAGGTGAAACATTAGAGTTTTCAGAATTTGATGAAAATGATACAGGTTTTTACCATTGTCAGATTACAAATAGTCAACTTCCTGATGTAGCGCTATTCACAGAGGGGATATACCTTGATCTGGTAAATTCCATACCCGTAGCTGATGCAGGCGCTGATCAGGAAGTGAATGAAAGTGAAATGGTGAACCTGGACGGAACAGCTTCTTTTGATGCTGATGATGACCCGATTACATATCGATGGAAAGCACCTTCCGGCGTTGTTTTGTCTGACGATTTATCCGCCTCACCTGAATTTACCGCACCGGAAGTACATAAAGATACAATCTTCACATTTATTTTAGTTGTTAATGACGGAAACAGTGATTCAAAGCCGGATAAAGTAAATATTATCATCAAACAGGTAAACAAACCTCCGGTTGCTGAAGCCGGGGAAAATCTTGTTCTTGATGAAGGAGAAGCGATCATGCTTAATGGCACAGCCTCTGCTGATCCGGATATACTTGATTCCTTAATCTTTTCGTGGACATTCCCCCCTGAATTAACCGGTTCCGACAATTCCGAATCCCGTCCGGGGTTGATTGTACCCCAGGTGCACCAGGATTCGACCCTGTTGGTTACACTTGTTGTATCTGACGGGATGGCTGCCTCACAACCTGATACTGTTTTTATTACAGTCAGGCAATTAAACAAACAACCTGTGGCTAAAGCAGGTGTAGATCAAACAGTGGACGAAGGAATGGTAGTTACCCTTGACGGAACTCTTTCTCATGATGTTGATATGTTGGATTCCTTAGGCTACATATGGACTTCGCCTCCGGAAATCAACCTGTCCGATCCACACAATCCTCAGCCCGATTTTACAGCCCCGGAGGTACAAAGCGATACAATTTTTTTAATCACTTTGATTGTGTCGGACGGAATAGTGAATTCTTATCCTGACAGTGTCTATATCCGGGTTAAACAAGTTAACCGAGCTCCTGTTGCCAATGCAGGTTCAGATCGAATAGTGGATGAAGGAAATGTGGTTACACTTGACGGTTCTCTGTCTTATGATATTGATTTGCCGGATTCGTTGAGTTACTCATGGAATTCCTCACCGGAAATCAAACTTTCCGACTCAAACAATCCCCAAACGGATTTTACTGCACCCGAAGTACAGCAGGATACCACATTTTTAATTACTTTAATCGTATTTGACGGGCAATTTAGTTCCAAACCTGACAGTGTACTGGTAACTGTCAGACAATTGAATAAACCTCCGGTTGCAGATGCAGGCCCGGACAATATGACAGGTGAGAGAGGTATTGGCTATCTTGATGGAAGTAATTCATATGATGTTGATAATGATAGCCTTGAATTTATCTGGATGGCCCCTCCTGAAATTGATTTATCTGATCCTCACAGCCCCCAAATCGAGTTTACGGCTCCACTGGTCACATTTGACAAAACATTTGAATTTATTTTGGTTGTTTCTGACGGTGAAACAACTTCTGAGCCGGATACTGTTATTTTTACTGTCTTTGACAGCAGTGCAGACCTCATCCCGGAGCCTGGCAGTAACCAAACTGTTTATGAAAACGAAGTGGTGAAACTTGACGGAAGTTCTTCCAAAAGCGTAAGTGGCGATTCTTTTACTTATAAATGGAGCGCCCCGTCAGAGATAGAATTTTCTGACAGTGCAAGTCCCAAACCTGAGTTTATTGCACCCTTGGTTGATAAGGATACCTCTTTTACTATTACACTGACTTTAAATGATGGTGTGGTAAATTCTTCACCAAGCTCAATGAATGTCTTTGTACTCAATAATCCAACCTACACAGCCACTTTCCGGGTCAGTAGTAATAATGAAAATCTGCAAAATGCAAGGGTGATACTCAATAATGATACAATATTCACAAACCCGGCAGGAGAGGCCGTATTTGAAAATCTCACAACAGATGATGATACTGAATATGAGGTCACAAAAGACAATTATTCAATTGTTTCTGATATTATAGATATCGAACAAGACACAATTATTGTGATCAAACTACAACCAACAAAAATAAACAGATACAAAAACCGGAATATCAGCATATATCCTAATCCTTCAACCGGAATAGTTTTTATCAGTGGTGTTGAAAATTATAAAGAAACAACTATTTATATCCGTGACATCACAGGAAAATTGTTGAAAACAAAACAAATAAAACAACCAGCCGGGAAAATAGAAACAGACCTTGATGAATTGCATCCTGGGGTATATTTCGTCGAAGTATTTCAGAACAATCAAAGGTCTGTTAACCGGATTGCGATTGCAAGGTAAATTAATATAATTATCAATGTTACGGTGATTTTATATCGCAACCGCTCGAAGGGTCTGCGACCGCTTCGAGGGTTGGTTTCCAACCAAACCCCAAACCCTTCAAGCGGTTGAAAACCCTTGAAGCGGTTGGTTCACGGTTGGTTCAACTAATCGCAACCATCCCAACCGCTCGAAGGGTCTGCGACCGCTTCGAGGGTTAGCTTCCATCCACACCCCAAAACCTTCAAGCGGTTGAAAACCCTTGAAGCGGTTGGTTCACGGTTGTTTCAATTAATCGCAACCATCCCAACCGCTCGAAGGGTCTGCGACCGCTTCGAGGGTTGGTTTCCAACCAAACCCCAAACCCTTCAAGCGGTTGAAAACCCTTGAAGCGGTTGGTTCACGGTTGGTTCAACTAATCGCAACCATCCCAACCGCTCGAAGGGTCTGCGACCGCTTCGAGGGTTAGCTTCCATCCACACCCCAAAACCTTCAAGCGGTTGAAAACCCTTGAAGCGGTTGGTTCACGGTTGTTTCAATTAATCGCAACCATCCCAACCGCTCGAAGGGTCTGCGACCGCTTCGAGGGTTGGTTTCCATCCAAACCCCAAACCCTTCAAGCGGTTGAAAACCCTTGAAGCGGTTGGTTCACTCCAAAACATTTAGCGGAAATAATTATATATTTGAAAATTATTATATAGCTAAGTAGTTATAAAAAATCAATATTTCCTCATAATTTTAAAGTTTTTATCTTATTTTAGTAGAGTTAAAAAATAATGTGGCAATAGCTTATAAAAATTTTTAGTTATGAAGACAATCCATTTATTAGTCTTTTTTGCATCTCTGAGTTTATTTAATCACTCCTGTGCACAGAATAAAGAAATCCGGCTTATCATCAGGGGAGATGACATTGGATTTTCGCATGCTGCTAATGAAGCCTGTATTAAATCATACAAAGACGGATTTATGACAACAGTTGAACTGATGGTTCCATGTCCGTGGTTCCCTGAAGCTGTTAAAATGCTTAACGAAAACCCGGGACTTGATGTTGGTGTCCACCTCGTACTCACCAGTGAATGGGAAAATTTGAAGTGGGGCCCGGTAAGTTGTTCCCCAAGCCTTACTGACGAGAATGGCTATTTTTATCCACGAATCTGGAAAAACGAGGATTTCCCGTCAAATACGGCGCTTCGCCAGGCTGACTGGAAAATTGAAGAAATAGAAAAAGAATTCAGAGCTCAGATTGAGCTTGCACTTAAAAAAGTTCCGCATATCAGCCATCTGACCTGTCATATGGGTTGTTCGAACTGGGATGAAAAGGTTGCTGTTGTGTTTAGTAAACTTGCAAAAGAATATAAGCTGGATATCGATCTTTCCAAATATGATGTGCAGAGGGCCAAAGGTTTTGAAAAGGGAGAAAAGCTGTCAGACTGGGAAGATAATTTTATATCAATGCTCAATACTTTAGAACCGGGAAATACATATCTGTTTGTTGAACATCCGGGCCTGGATGTGCCGGAAATGGAAGCTGTGGGACATAAAGGTTATTATGGAGTAGCTACTGACCGGGAAAATGTGACTGGTCTGTTTACGAGTCAACGGGTGAAAGACGAAATAAAAAAGTTGGGTATAAAGCTGATCTCTTACAAAGAATTGGCGGAAATGGGAATAAAATAGTGATTAATGAAAAGCAAAATGAAAATAAACTATTTTACAGGTGCGTCAGTATTATCTCTGACCGCAATTTTTAGCAGTTGCCAGCATGAATCCGGAAAGGCGGATTCAGAAAAAAATGACGATCGCCAAAAACCAAATATCATATTCATCATGGCTGATGATCTTGGTTATGCAGATTTGGGATGTTATGGTCAACAGGAAATTCAGACGCCGAATATTGATAAACTGGCCAAAGAAGGTATAAAGTTCACACAGTGTTATGCCGGTTCCACCGTATCAGCCCCTTCCCGTAGTGTACTGATGACCGGATTACATACCGGACATACAACAGTCAGGGGTAATTTTTCAAAAGTGCCGGGATTGGTTGAAAGAAACAGGGTTCCTTTGAAAGAGGATGATATAACCATCGCAGAAATATTGAAAAAAGCAGGATACTCAACAGGAATAACCGGCAAATGGGGTCTTGGTGAGCCAAATACATCCGGCGTCCCGAACAAGCAGGGATTTGATGAATGGCTGGGATATCTCAATCAACGTAATGCTCATACTTATTATCCGCCCTACATATGGAGAAATCAGGAAAAAATGTTGCTGAAAGGAAATAAAAATCATCAGAAAAAAGAATATACACATGATATGTTCACCCAGTTTGCCCTGAAATTCATCCAGGAACATCACGAAAAACCATTTTTTTTGTATATTCCTTATTGTATCCCACATTCAGAATATGAGATACCTTCACTTGAACCCTATTCAGAAAAGCCCTGGTCTGATGATGAAAAAGCATATGCTGCTATGGTCACAAGAATGGACAGCGATGTAGGAAAAATTATTGAATTGTTAAAATCTCTTCACCTGTCTGATAAAACATATGTCTTTTTCTGCTCAGATAATGGGGCTGCTAAATTCTGGAAAGGACTGTTTAATAGTTCTGGTGAGCTCCGGGGCCGGAAGCGTGATATGTATGAGGGAGGAATCAGGGTTCCCATGATTGTATGGAGCCCGGGTAATATTTCCGCTGGCGAAGAAAGTGATTTTCCATGGTATTTTGCCGATGTTTTGCCAACACTCGCCAATCTGGCCGGTGTCAGTCCGCCAGAGCAGATTGACGGAATAAATGTTTTGCCTGCTATTCATGGAAAGAAACAAACTGTTGGAAATCGATTCATGTACTGGGAATTTCATGAAAGAGGATTTCAGCAGGCAGCCCGTTGGAAACACTGGAAAGCAATCAGGCCTGCACCCGGGGATTCTCTCCTGCTTTTTGATCTGTCAAAAGACATCTCTGAAACAAATAATCTGGCGAGTGAAAATCCACAGATAACAAAAAAAATTGAAAACTATCTTCAATCAGCCCGTTCTAATTCGGTATACTGGCCGGATTCTTTGATTTATAAATAAAAAAATCCTATCCCTAAGCAACCTTTTCCTACTTTAAACAGTCTACTTAATAAATTCGGCCGGCTGATTTTTTTTTAAACTCATGATTTTTTATCATGGGATTATATGTCAATAATTTATAATCATTTAAAAAAACTCAGTCATGAAATACATTAACACACATATAAATAAGAATTCACATTTTATTGTTCTGATAACACTCTTTTGTTTCATTTTTAACCCTTCTTATATTTATTCCCAGGAAAAAAGTGGTGGACAGGATAAAACAGAATCACCATATTTTCTGGTGAATGCTATTAATCCCACAACTGACAGGCTGCCTTTAAAGACAACCTATGCAGAGGTAACTATCAGCGGTGTTATTGCTGATGTTGTCGTTCACCAGATTTATGTGAATGAAGGAACGGTTCCGCTTGAAGCAACCTATGTTTTTCCGGGTTCCACAGATGCTGCTGTTTATAAAATGACGATGACAGTTGGCGAAAGGGTTCTGGTGGCCGAAATCAGGGAAAAAGAGGAGGCCAGGGAAATTTATGAGGAAGCCAAAGAGGAAGGGAGGACAACTTCATTGCTTGAACAGGAACGCCCGAATGTGTTTCAGATGAATGTTGCTAATATTATGCCCCGCGATACCATTGATGTACAGATGCATTACACTGAACTTATCACGCCTGTTGATGGTATGTATGAATTTGTGTATCCAACGGTTGTCGGTCCGCGCTATACCGGAGAATCATCTGAAAATGAAGGATGGACATCAAATCCCTATTTGGAGGAAGGGGAAGACCCAACCTATTCTTTTGATATTGATATAACTCTTGATGCAGGTATGGATGTTCGTGATGCAAAATGCCTGTCTCATGAAGATGCAAACATCAATTTTAAATCTTCCCGGCAGGTAACATGTGATCTTAGTGACTCAGACGGAACAGGCGGAAACAAAGACTTTATTTTTCAATACCGTTTGACAGGCGATCAGATTGAATCCGGACTTCTTTTGTATGAAGGAGAAGAAGAAAATTTTTTTCTGGCTATGGTACAACCCCCAAAAGAACCAGATTTCACAGATATTCCCCCACGGGAATATGTATTTATTGTTGATGTGTCTGGCTCTATGAGCGGATTTCCCCTGGATGTATCCAAAGAACTGATGCGCAATCTCTTAAATGGATTACATGCAGATGACAGGTTTAATGTTATGTTATTTGCAGGCGGTTCCAGCATATTTTCCGACCGGTCTCTTGAAGCAAATGAAGAAAATATTCGCAATGCCATTAATCACATTGACAATCAGTCAGGAGGGGGCGGAACAAATTTATTGTCAGCCCTTGAAAGGGCTTTAGACCTTCCCGGTACGGAACAACATGCCAGATCGTTTGTAATTGCTACTGACGGATATGTTTCAATTGAAAAACAGGCTTTTGACCTTATCAGAAATAATCTGGGAGAAGCAAACTTTTTCGCATTCGGAATTGGTTCAGGTGTAAACAGATTTTTAATCGAAGGAATATCATATGCGGGTATGGGTGAACCTTTTGTAGCAATTAACAGGGAGGAAGCTAAAGAAAAAGCTGAATTATTCAGGCAATATATCGAAAATCCGGTACTGACAAATATAGATGTTGATTATCAAAATTTTAGCACCTATGATGTGGAGCCGGTTTCTGTTCCTGATGTATTTGCCAAAAGACCTGTTCTTCTCTTCGGAAAATGGGAGGGTATACCTCAGGGAACAATTACTGTTTCAGGAATTTCAGGCAATCATAGTATTGAAAGAACTTTGAACGTATCCAATTATTATCCCTCTCCGGATAATTCGGCGTTGCGCTACCTGTGGGCACGACACCGGATAAAACTCCTTGATGACTACAGGCAGGTGGTTGGTTACTCTGTTGAGGAAAACGATTATCAATCCCAAATTACGGAATTAGGACTGAAGTATAATCTTTTGACCGAATATACAAGCTTTGTTGCTGTGGACACCATGATTCGGAATACATCAGGCAATTCGGAAACAGTTGAACAACCACTTCCTCTTCCTGAAGGAGTCTCAGATGCAGCCCTTGATGGAAAATATAGCAACAATAATGGTTATGGCGGATGGAATACTGGCGCTGTCAATTTAGTTCAGCAGGAGGAAACCGGTTCAAAAATTGACAATGCCTATCCTAATCCTTTCAGAGAAAAGACAAAAATACGCCTGTATATCGATCTTAATGATGTTAAAGCAAATAAATTGCTTGAAGTATATAATCAATCCGGTCAGCTTGTTGCGACAATCGATATTTCCGACAAAACAGACGGCTGGCATGAAATAGAATTTTATTCATGCCTCTGCGGCATACAAAATAAATCAGGTGTTTATCTTGTCAGACTAAAAGTTGGTAATGAATATAAAAATTCTGTTTCACTGCATGTTTTGAAATAACCATAACGGGTAAAGAACAATTATTCTACTATTTTCAATTACTACTGACCGACAGAAATATTAAGGTTCTTCCCCTGAGTTATTCGGGGAGAAGAATGACTATACTTTTGGAGGCAGGTATGGCGGGGTGTAGTTTGTGGCAAAGCCACAAACTCTGACCTCAGTAATTTTCTAAATCTATGCGTTGCAAGGCATCATTTAACACCTCATCCCGACATCAAGTATGTCGGGACTCCGGGATTAAACGATGCCTTGCGCCTTTATCTTTCGAATTTACTGTGATCAGAAACTACACCCTCCACTAAGACCTAAATAGCTGATTGTCATTTCGAATGAAATGAGAAATCTATATAGATACAAATTCATAGGACGCTAGTGATTTTCAATTGCCGCTGACTTTACCAGGGGTATTCAGCGAAATCTTAATAACAGACTTTTATCCGACATACAATCATCTAATCTTAATAATCCTTGCTAATTCAATCTTTCTGTGCTCAACTGATAAGAAATATTACGTTTATTGTGTAATAATTATTCTTACATCCCGGCATTTTATCCATGGGTTGAGAACTGCTATTGATTTACCACATTACATGGTTCACCCGCTAAAAAGGCTTTCATATTTCTGATCAGTATTCCCATTAATCTCAACCTGGCTTGTTTTGTTGCCCAGGCTATATGCGGAGTAATGAAACAGTTTTTTGCACTGAGCAATGGGCTATCAGGTGAAGGCGGTTCAGTTGACAGGACATCCAGTCCACAGGCAGCAATTCTGCCGTTATTCAGTGCATCTGCCAGGGCCGGTTCGTCAATTAACGGGCCACGACCAGTATTTATCAGTATAGCTTCCGGTTTCATCAAAGAGATAAAACTGGCATCTACCATTTTGTTCGTCTCTTCAGTTAAAGGACAATGAAGGCTGATAAAATCACTTTGTTTGATAAGTTCCTGTTTGGAGACAAATTTTACATCCATGTCTATACCGGGTTTGGGTGTGCGGCTGTTGATTAAAACATTCATCTCAAATGCCAGGGCCAGCTTTGCAGTATTCAAACCAATACGTCCTGCGCCAATAATACCCATTGTTTTTCCGGCAAGTTCAATTTGCTGATATTTCCAAAAACAAAAATCTTTTGATGACGACCATTTTCCTGATTTGACCAGTTGGGAATGTTCAGAAATACGGTTTGAAATATGCAGGATATGAGCGAAAACCATTTGAGCTACCGATGTAGTGCTATATGCAGGAATATTTGTCACAATGATATTGTTTTCTTTGGCAGCCTGAATATCAACAACATTATAACCGGTTGCCATAACTCCTATATAATGGAGATGTGGTAAATTGCAAATAATGTCCCGGTCTATAACCACTTTATTGGTAAGTAGTATCTCGGCCCCTTTTGCCCGTTCAACGATTTCATTTGTATTGGTTCGCTCATAGATTGTAACTGATCCAAGAGCTTTAAGTTCTTCCCAGCTTAAATCACCGGGATTTAATGTATAACCATCAAGTACTACTATTTTCATATTTTTTTTTATTGAAGTATTATGTATATTCACACCACCGGGTATTTCACTTTATCCCCATAGAAAACACCATGTTCAGCCAGTGTTTTTTCTGCTTCCGGAGTAAATCCTTCAACAGAGAAGAAAAGGAAAATGGCTTTCCGGTTTTCCTGGTCAAATTTTTGTTTGAGACGGACAAATTTCCCTACATTATTTTTCCCTGTTCTCCTGTCCCCGGATTTAAGGTCGATGAGCAATTCTTCACCTTCCTCAGTTTTTCCGTAGATGTCGATTTCCATATTCCGAAGCCGTGTTTCTTTCAGGAAATAGTTACGGTATACTTCGCCTGAAGCTCTGATAAAGCGGTCATCGCCATTGTAGGTCACATCGCTGAGATTAAACCCTTTGTTAAAAATTTTTTCAAACAGGTATTCATAAAAATGTCCCTTGTCATAACTGAATTTTCCTACCTGACTTTTCAGGGCTTTACGTATATCCTGGCCAATATTATCTATCTCTTCCTGGTATATATGACGAAATACTGATTCATATATCTTATCACCTGATACTTTGTACCTGAAATTACTATCACCCTGGGCAATAATGTCAGCATAAACCAGGGCTTTGAGCTTTTTCTCCAGTTCATTATCACTCATGTCCGGATTCAGGTCGTTCATAATCTGTTCGCGGTTACGTTCTTCACCGTTTGCATTGAATAGGTATAAAACAATCCGCTTGGTATTCAGGTCATTGACCTCCGAAAAAGCCCTGTATAAATATTCAAGCCAGGTTCCTTTGATGTTGCCCTGTGTTATTTCGTATTCATACACATCATTGATGTTCTCAATGTCTGTATAATCCTTTTTGCCAATATATGTACCTTCAAAAATAACAGCAATATAATAAGGATCGCCCTGGGTCAGTCCCTGGATATATTCGGCTGTTTCGTATGTAACCGGTATTTCATAGAATTTTGCATATTTCAGAATCATATCCATACCCTCCGAAGGTTCGAGGTTGCCCAGGAAAAACTCATTAAACCGGGCCGGAAGAAGTTCCCAGATTATTCGCCGCAACCATCCGATATAGCTCCCTGCAACAAATAAAGGAGCAAGTTTGCTTTCTGCTGTCCCGAGGTAACTCCCTGCAAGGGTGTCAATTGGCCGGTGGTCCTCATCCAGGACATATTTATTGATGTTCTGGAATTCATCGAGGAACTGCAAAACCCTTATATTATTTATTGATGCAATTGCATGAGGCGTCGTTCTTGATATATCCCACATGGCATCATAATTCAGATTCTTTTTTTCAATTTTCAATGAATTTATATTGCGCAAAATAATTTCATCATCCTGAAATATTTTTTTTAATTCATCAAGTCTGAGTGGTGTTAATATATATTCGGGTTTTCTTGTATTAAAAGCATAATACTGACTTAAAAAGGAACATAAAAAATCTTCGGCAAATTTTCCCAAAGAAACCTCTTTTTCTTTAATTTCGAAAAAGAATGGGACAACCTTGTCGTTTTGTGACCAGACAATGTTATACAATCGCTGCATAAACACAGTTTTACCTTTTTTTCGTCGCGAAAGCAATGCCCGGGATTTACCCAAGCTCTTCCGGACAATGTAAACCCAGTGTTCAAAATTGTCCATAAACTGTTTCCTGCCTGTGAAGAGATCAGGATGGCCAATATTTTCCGTTAGCGCATATTCAATTGGTACCATAATTCACTGTTTTCTTTTATACAAAGGTATAAATCTAATTTGATATTTACTGAATCAATGTTTAAATATTGTTTTATGAGCAAATCATTGAAATTAGACTCAACTATTCATTTAACTTTTCATAAAAGGTTTCAGGTCATGTATTTTTGTTATATTTGAAGGCCTGAAAAAATATTTAGAATCGTGTCATTTTGCATCAGATTCGAAATAATCATATTTTTTTTCAGTTTATCATTACATAAAACATTTTGGAAGATTAATGAGACAATTAGGGGTTTTAATCATATTAGCATTTTTTACGATAACTTCATTTGCACAGTTAACAGATATTCGTTTTGAACATCTCTCCGTAGAACATGGTTTATCAAACAGTGTTGTGCGTGATGTTTTACAGGATAACCAGGGATTTATATGGATTGCCACTGATGATGGGTTGTCAAAATACGATGGATATTCCTTTACAATTTACCGGCATAATCCCTTGGATTCAAATCCTTTAGTATCCAGCTTCGTAAATGTTATTTTTGAATGTAGTGATAGTATACTTTGGATAGGGACTGATGGTGGTTTGCAATATTTTGATTTTAAATATGAAAATTTTAAAAAAACAAATATTGAATTCAGTATTAGAGCAATCAAAGAATTATCTGATAATGAAATTCTGGTAGGTGGAGACGGTGGTTTGCGCATACTTGATAAACATAAACTAAATATTACCTCAATAACCACCGGAGAAGGTTTGCCAAGTAATCAAATTAATGATATTTTTCCTGTATCTGAAAATAAAGTACTTATTGCTTCATCAGGTTGTGTCATTGATCTTAACATTGAAACAAAAGAGGTCAATATTTTATTAAAATCAGTAAATCAAACATTTAACTGTTTCTCCCGGGACAAATACAATAATTTATGGATTGGCTCAACAGATGGGTTATATTATTATGACAATGTCAACAAAACATTCCGTCATATTCATAATGAGAATAACTCCTTTCAACTTTCCGGCAATGAAATAAGCGATATTTTATGTGATGATGCAGGACAGGTCTGGATATGTACCATAGAAGGTTTAAATATCTATAATTATAAAGAAGATGCTTTTCAAATTATTATGGCGGATGATACCGAATATGGATTAAATAGTGTCTGTCCATAAAGTCCGATCTCTTCGTTGGATTAAAAACCCTAAATCCTCATGTACATTAGTACACTGCGGTTTATGATTTTTAATCCGCCTCGACCTCGAACTTTCTGGCCGAGACACTTACTATATGGATGGACACTAAATAACAACCAGTTGGAATGTATTTACCAGGATAATACCAAAAATATCTGGATAGGATCATATGGTAGTGGCATTAATTTTTTTAACCAGCAGAAAAAACAATTTCATCATGAAAAGCACAAAAAAAACAATCCTTTTACTTTGAGTCATGACATTGTTACATCTTTTGCTGAAGACCACAAAGGAAATATCTGGATAACAACCTGGGGCGGCGGGCTTAATTATTTTGACAGGAAAAAAAATAAACATTACCATATTACCTTGCCTTCAGAGAATTGGTTCTCAAAAGAAGTTATACGTAATGTATCAATTGACAGGAACAATCATCTATGGATTGCTACAGACCGAAATGGTATTGTATATTTAGACCCGGTCTCCCTCGATTATGTGCATTATTACAGGGAAGCAGACCAGGAATCATACAGCATGCCGGGAAATAATTTATATTGCTCATTTATAGATTCTGAAAATAATCTCTGGGTTGGATCAGGAGGGTTAGGCCTGCTTTTTTATAATCAACAACTTAATGTATTCCAAAGAAAATACAAAGATTCCATTTTACCCCAGGGTTACGTGAGGATAATAAGAGAAGATGACAAAAATAAACTCTGGTATGGAACACATGGTTTCGGATTATTTTCCCTGGATAAAAAAGATCTGCGTATACACAACTATAGTTCGAATTCCGATGATCCTTACTCAATCAGCAATGATATCATTTATGCACTCACATTTACGAAAGGGGGGCATATTTTGGCCGGTACTATGGGTGTTGGGTTAAATATACTCAATACAAATACATATAAATTTTATCAAATCACCACCAGTCACGGACTTCCACACAATTATATCAATGGTATTTTGGAAGACCGGCAGGGAAGGATTTGGGTAAGTACGAATGAAGGTTTGTGTACAATATCACCTCCGGATTATTTATTTTCAGATACACTCACATTTGAATATTTATCAAAACAAAATTTATCATCAAATATCCAGGTATATGATAAAAATGACGGCTTACAAAGCAATGAATTCAAATATGGTTCATACTTAAAAACCAGTAATGGTGAAATGTTTTTCGGAGGCATTAACGGTTATACTTATTTTCATCCGGATAGTATAAAGTTAAATCCCACACCTCCTCCGGTGGTTATAACCAAATTATTTATTAACCAGAAACAGATATTGCCCAAGGAAAAAAATTCACCATTAGATGAACAAATAAGTGAAACAAGTTTTATCACATTAAAACATTATCAAAACAACCTGGCATTTGAATTTGTGGCATTAAATTACAATACCCCGCAAAAAAACAGGTATGCCTATTTCCTTGAGAATTTCGACAAGGAATGGAATTATATCGGTACTGAAAGAAAAGCCACCTATACAAATATTCCTCCGGGTCAATATGTTTTCAGGGTCAGGGGTGCAAACAATGATGGCATCTGGAATGAGAAAGGAGCCTCTGTAATACTCACAATTAAACCTCCCATATGGCAGACAAACTGGGCTTATAGCGCCTATATCTTTATTCTTGCCGGTATTTTAATACTCTTCAGGATGTTCATCCTTGGACAGGAAAGAATTAAGAATGAAATAAAAATGGAACGACTTCATTCAGAAAAACTTGAGGAACTATATCAATTAAAGCTCCGTTTTTTTACAAATATTTCCCATGAGCTCAGAACGCCATTAACACTCATCATTGGCCCCACAGAAAAAATGTTATCCACAGAAAACCTCGAAGAATGGATAAAACAACAGTCTATGCTTATCCATCGCAATGCCAAACGATTACTTAGATTAACCAATCAACTGCTCGATTTCAGGAAACTGGAAACAGGAAATCTGCAACTCGAACTTCAATGGGGTGATATTATTCCGTTTATCGGGCAGGTTGGACAAGCTTTTGAAAATCATGCAGAACATAAAAACATTACCTTTGTGCAGGATTATAGAATTAATTCATTAAAATGTTGGTTTGATGCTGATAAATTAGAAAAAGTTCTCTATAATCTTTTATCCAATGCCATGAAATTTACACCTAAAGGTGGTATGGTTGAATTGCAGGTTTATATTGAAAAATTATTTACGAAAACCGGAAATTCCCAAGTTGAATCACCCAACACAGATAACAATGTATCCGATTATATCCGATTTGATATTAAAGATAATGGTGTTGGTATATCAGAAGAAATGCTCCAAAAGATTTTTGACCGGTTTTTCCAGGTATCATCATCTGAAGAAATTAAAAACACAGGGACCGGCATAGGACTCGCCCTAACAAAGCAACTCATTGAATTACATAAAGGAGAAATCTCTGTTCAGAGCCAAAAAGGCACAGGAAGTTGCTTTTCATTCAGGATACCTGTTATCCGGGAGCATCAAATTTCGGAAACAACAAAGGATACAGAGAAGTCTGAGCTCCCGGAGAAGGCAGATAATAAGACAATAGAGACCCTGCCTGTTGAATCATCAGTAAATGCAAATCCCGAAAATAAGATTTCGAATGATAATGCCAGGATTCTGCTTGTTGAAGATAATCCCGATGTCATTGAGTTTCTAACCTCAGAGTTACAGGATACATATAATATATTTCACGCAACAGATGGGAAAGAAGGCATTGAAAAAGCAATGAGTATATATCCTGATATTATCATCAGTGATATTATGATGCCGGTTATCGACGGAATAAAATTATGCTCACTGATAAAAACCAACACGCTCATAAGCCATATACCTGTCATATTGTTAACAGCTAAAACATCAGAGGATTACAAATTGCAGGGCCTTGAAACCGGTGCTGATGACTACATTACCAAGCCTTTTAATATCAGGATACTCAAGGCCAGAATCGATAACCTCATCAATTCACGTAAAAAACTACAAGAAAAATTCAACAATCAACTGTCAGTAAAGACCCAGGATATCACTGTGACTTCAGCAGATGAGGAATTTCTCAATAAAGCCATAAAGGTCGTAGAAGAGCGTATCAATGATTATGATCTAAATGTTGATACCTTAACAAAGGAAATAGGTATCAGCAGAACCAATCTTCACATTAAATTAAAAGCGCTGACCAATCTGTCTGCAACTGAGTTTATTAAGTCTATCAGGTTAAAACAATCTGTTCAGCTCCTCAAAACAAATAAATTAAATATTTCCGAAGTTGCTTACCGTTGCGGATTTAATGATCCGAAATATTTCAGCAAATGTTTCAAGAAACAATTCGGTAAAATTCCGTCTGAATACCTAAAATCAATATCCTCATAGTTTAGTTTGTTTCCTTTTTTTTGAAATTATCCTTCCGGTTTGGCTTTTGGGGTTGCTGAAGGCTTCATAAGAACATAAATATACCTATTCAGAACATTTTTCTACCTTCCGATTTTTATTTTACTCCACATCTGAACAATATTAACCACAAAGGATTTACAATCACTTTATCTTTGAATTCCAGATAATCAGGGGAGAAAAATTTATTTAGTTGTTAATATTAAGATAACTCATGATCTTGAACCGGGATAACATTAAAAATAAAAATAAAATATTGAGGATATACCAAATTTTTGAAATAGTAATTTTTTGTATCCTCATTGCCGGAATCATGATGGTTCTGTTTTTTCTATAGACGATATATTAATCCATTTTGTAAACATTAAAATTATTACTATGAAAAATTATCTACGTATTATTTTACCTTTTGTACTGTTATTCTTGTTTGCAGCAGGCAATATTGCTGCACAGGAAAACATAAATACCCAAAAAGCTGAGACTGTCCCTGTCATTGACGGTTCGTTTGATGATTGGTCTGGTTTTTCAGCGAATGATTTAGCTGTCCTGAGGGCTGGCGACGAGATGCCCGAAGCTACAGATTTAACCCCTCAGTTTAAAATAACCTGGGGCAGTGATGCTTTATACTTATTTGTTACTATTACTGATGAAGTCCTGGTTGGAGACCATGAACAGGCATGGAACAACGACAATGTTGAAATATCGATTGATGGAAATGCTGACAGGAGTTTCAACATGTTTTGGGAACCTCAGGCTTCTGACATGAAAATTTTGGTTAAATATGGTGCAAGTATTGATGATGTTAAATCTGAAGGAAACAATCTTGAAAACCATGATTTGAGCGGCCTGGAATATAACCAGTCTGACATTGCCGGTGGATGGGCTTTTGAAATGAAAATCCCGTTTTCTGCTATTGCTGCTGACCTGACTTTTGGCGATGGTTCCAAAATAATCATGGAAATCAATGCCGGTGATAATGATGAAGGGCCTGAAGCGAAGAGGCAACACCAATTGTCATGGTCAGGGACTTCAAATATGAACAACGATCCAAGTGGGTTTGGTACAGTTTATCTGATAGAGAAGAAAAACATAAAAATCTTGATGGCTGAAACTGTTCCTGTTATTGACGGTACTTTTGATGACTGGTCAGGTTTTACTGCTAATGATATTGCAGTCCTAAGGGCAGGTGATGGCATGCCGGAAGAAACTGACCTGGCACCTGAATTAAAAATTACATGGGGCAGCGATGCATTATACCTTCTTGTAACAATTGCTGATGAAACCCTTGTTGGTGATCATGAACAGGCATGGAACAACGACAATGTTGAGATTTCAATTGACGGAAATGCAGACAGGAGCTTCAATATGTTTTGGGAGCCCCAGGCTTCTGACATGAAATTGTTGGTTAAATATGGAGCATCTATTGATGATGTTAAATCTGAAGGTAACAATCTTGAAAAACATGATTTAAGCGGATTGGAATATAACCAGGCTGACATTGCCGGTGGATGGGCCTTTGAAATGAAGTTGCCTTTTTCTGCATTAGCCGCAGATCTATCTTTTGGCAGCGGTTCAAATATCATCATGGATATCAACGTTGGGGATAATGACGAAGGCCCTGATGCAAAAAGGCAACATCAATTGTCATGGTCAGGGACCTCAAACATGAACAATGATCCCAGTGGTTTTGGTACGGTAACCCTAAAAGCACTCCAAAATATTACAACGCAAATAGCGACAAGCCCACCGGTTATAGATGGTACTTTTGATGACTGGTCTGGATTTTCTGAAAATGATATAGCAGTCCTAAGGGCTGGTGATGGCATGCCGGAAGCGACTGATCTTGCACCTGAGTTTAAAATTACATGGGGTAGCGATGCCTTGTACCTTCTTGTCACCATTGCTGATGAAACTCTCGTTGGTGATCATGAACAGGCATGGAACAATGACAATGTTGAGATTTCAATTGACGGAAATGCTGACAGGAGTTTCAATATGTTTTGGGAACCACAGGCTTCTGACATGAAATTGTTGGTTAAATATGGCTCCTCAATTGATGATGTAAAAGCTGAAGGCTTAAACCTTGCCAACCATGATTTGAGCGGGTTGGAATATAGTCAGGCTGATATTGCCGGTGGATGGGCTTTTGAAATGAAGTTGCCATTTTCTGCCATAGCGTCTGATATAAGTTTTGGTGATGGTTCACAAATCATCATGGACATAAATGTTGGGGATAATGATGAAGGCCCGGATGGGAAAAGGCAGCACCAATTGTCATGGTCAGGGACATCTAACATGAACAATGATGCAAGTGGTTTTGGAACGATCAACCTTAAAGGACAAAAAACAGCTGAAATCAATTATGCCACAGCATCTGTTGATGGCAGCTATGACGAATGGGCTGATGTAAGCGCTATTGTACCTCAGATTGTAGGAAAAGGCGGTGGCGAGACTGCTGAGGACATTTCAGGGGAATTTAAATTAAGTTGGGACGAAACCAACCTGTATATTTATGGCATGGTAAAAGACGAAAAACTTGTTGACACTGATGAAAAACTCTGGCACAACGACCACGTGGAGATTGCACTCAATGTTGCCGACGATACTAACTTTAACCTCTTTGGCGGTGACAAGCTTGGTGACAACAAACTATCTGTGTTCTTCAATGGACAAGTTGAACTGAACGAAATCACAGAGCTTGCTTCTGATGTCAAGACAGTAGAAGGGGGATGGGCTTTTGAAGTCAGTGTTGCTTTTTCAGAATTGAATGCTGATTACGTCCCTGCCAATGACATGACTTTCAATATGGAAATCATGATACGTGACAATGACACAGACAATGGCTCCAAAGCTTCTGAAACTGAGTTGTTCTGGTCAAGTACAGAAAATATCAACAATTCACTTCCAAACAGCATTGTAACATTAAAAGGACAACCGGAAGAAGCCCCTGCACAATTTAGTGATGATGAAACCTATGGGACAATTGATAGCTACTCATTTTTAAACACAGATATCTGGGAAACAACATTCCTGAATGACAACCCTGTTTTGTCAATCAATACTTCTGCTGTTAACCCAATACACCCATCCGGAAACCCATGGTTCAACCCTGATCCTGATCAATATTCAAACGGACAGGAAAGTGCTCTCGGTGCTTTGGCTGTTGTTGATGGGCAATCATATGGAGACTTCGAAATGACATTAAAGGTTGCCAAACCGGATTTTGAAAATGAAAATAGCAACTTTGATCTGGCAATTGTATTTGGATATTCTGATGCTGAAAATTATTCATATATCAACCTGAACTCAAATGTTGACCAAAATGGTTCTGTCATTGCTGCTGTTGCAGAAGGAAAAGGATTAAGAGGACAATATGTTGACAGTTGGAATGTTGAAGGTGGTGTTGTTCTTGCTGACAATGACTTGCACGAAGTTGTTTTGAAGAGGATTGGCAATACAATTACATTTAAATATGATGGTACTGAAATCCTCAATGTCACTGATGAATCATTTGGTGCTGCCGGGGCAGTAGGCGTTGGATCATGGAACGATGCAGGTTACTTTGATGATATTGAAGTGAAACAATTGGTAAGTGCACAATTTGCTGATGACCCAATATTTGGTAATGCAATTAATTATACGACACTCAATAGCGACAAATGGGAAGTCATGGATATGGACGGAAATGCAGTTTTTGCTATCAACACAAGCGATGTAACTCCTCTGCACCCATCCGGAAACCCATGGTTTAACCCTGATCCTGCCCAATATAACAATGGACAGGAAAGTGCCCTTGGTGAAGTTGCTGTTGTGGAAGGTGAAAAATTTCAGGATTTTGAAATGTCACTTAAAATTGCAAAACCAGACTTTGAAAATGAGAATGGAAGTTATGACATAGCATTTATATTTGGATATCTTGATTCAGATAATTATTCATATATTAATATTAATTCGAATGTCGATGAATTAGTCAGCACCATTGCAACTGTATCTGAAGGAAAAGGCCTCAGGGGACAAAATATTGACAGTTGGACATACGAGCCCGGAGACCTATTGGCTGATAATGAAATGCATGAAATTGTATTAAAACGTGAAGGAAATTCTGTCAGCCTTTCTTATGATGGTACTGAAATACTGAATATTACTGATGAATCATTTGGTGCAGAAGGTGCAATCGGGATTGGTTCATGGAATGATGGCGGGTATTTTGACGATATCACTGTGAATGCAATTGAAGGCCCATCGTCACTAAATAATATTGAATCTACAACACTTGGTGAAATTGAAGGCACTTCTGTTAAACAATTGCCTGGTGGTACAACAGCTTCTGAACTTCTTGATGCAATCACTGTGTCTGAAAAGGCCACTGCTGAAATTATCGATGCAGACGGAAATGCTGTTGATGGTTCAACTGAACTGACTGCCGATATGAAGGTGAGGGTCACTGCTGAAAACGGAGACATTAAGGAATATACAATTGTTCCTGGTGTTGTGCTCGATGATGACAATTCAATTGTTGCTGTTTTTACACCAATGATACTTGATTCTGCAACAATGGAACTCAGCGTTGTGACAGGGGCAACAGCAGCCCTGGTTGTGGAAAAAACAAAATGTGCAGATTCAGCCACAGAATTGGTTGTTGATGCCGATGGAAATGAAGTTGCAGCTGATGTTCAGGTTGAAACAGGTATGATGTACAGGATTATTGCTGAAAATGGCGATGTTGCTGATTATAAAATCAATGTAACTGCACCGGATTACCCATTGGCTGATATTACAAAAATGGATCCTGACAATCCAATTATCATTGACGCATGGTTTGATGACTGGGCCAATGTTGAACCACAAATTGATTTAGAACTATATAACAATGAAGAGGCCCCATCAGAAGATGATTTAAGTGCTTATATTAAGATGACATGGGATATAGAATTCTTGTATTTGTACCTCAATGTTACTGATGACAATATTGTCACTGCCGAAGCTGACCCATGGCAAAACGATGGTGCTGAAATCACGTTGTTAATGACCGGGACCCTTGAAGGCCGTGCAGGATGGAACCCGTTCTGGCAACCTGAAACCCAACCCGGGAACCAAAAATTAATGTATGTCTATGGCAACACCATGGCACAACTTGCTACTCAGGGTCTTAATACTGGTACTGACATGAGAAGCTATGAAGGTGGTATCCTGGAAATGTGGGACAAAGATGATGGCTCGGGTTATGAAGTTGAAATGCAACTTCCATGGTCTGGATTGAATGGAAACGATAATGACAGCCCGCTTATCCCTGAGAATGGTTCAAAATTCAGCATGAATATTGGTGTGAATGACAATGATGGCTCCGCAAGGGAAGATAATGTCTTCTGGGCTTATCCTAATACCAATAATACAGGTGACAAATATGCATTGGTGACTCTTGTTGATCCAAATGCAATTGGCATCAAGGATGTCGGTCAGGAGCAATTCAATGTATATCCAAATCCTGCCAAAGATGTTTTATTCATAAAAGAAGCTGCCGGTATTGAAAAGATTTCCTTCTATTCGATCAATGGCCAAACCATTAAGATGATGAAGGTTGCGGAAGAAGGCATTTTATCTGTTAATCTTTCTGACCTTGCCCGGGGGGTTTATATGATGAAAATTGTTAAATCTGATGGCTCTGTTCAACTTTGTAAGTTTGTTAAAGAATAATTGGTCATTTTAGTTAGTAATAAAAGTTGATTTAGTTAGTGGTTTTATTAGAAACGGGGGTTTCAGCACCCCTGTTTCTTCACAAAAAAATGTAAGCTGTGACATCCCGGATTTTAACATCACAACGAATTTGGTTGTTATACATTCACTTATGATAATCAACGAATTGATAATACGCTCATATTATAAGAATACATTATTAAAGTTTATACTTATTTATAATCACAAGTTATGCAAATTTTGAAATATTGTTTACAATATCTTTTCTTCATTTTATTTTTAACCTCTTTTTCTGCTTCGGCACAGGAAACAATAACAGGGAAAGTGACAGATGCTGAAACGGGATTCGAAATTCCCGGCGTTAATATTGTCATTAAAGGCACTTCAGAGGGGACGATAACAGATTTAGACGGAAATTATCAAATTGATGTTCCTGATAATAACACTATTCTGCTTTTTTCATTTATTGGTTACCAGGCGAAAGAGATAAAAGTCGGTAACCAGAGCAGATTAGATGTTCAGCTTGAAATAGAAACAAAAGGAATAGACGAAGTTGTTGTTATTGGCTACGGGACAATGAAGAAAAAAGACCTGACCGGTTCTGTCTCAGTCATCAAGCCTGATGAGGTTTCAGGAATGCCGGTTGCAAGGGCTGATATGTTGTTACAGGGTCGGTCTTCAGGTGTTGAAGTCACCCAAAACTCCGGCGCCCCGGGTGGTGAAATGAGGATACGTATCCGTGGCGTGCATTCAATCAATAGCAACAATGATCCGCTTGTGGTGGTTGATGGGTTTCCTGGCGGAAACCTTACTGACATTAACCCAAACGATATTGAACGAATTGATGTATTGAAAGATGCATCTGCCCTCGCTATTTATGGTGCAAGGGCAACAAATGGTGTCATTATTGTCACCACAAAATCAGGAAATAAAGATCAAGCCAGTATCAGTGCCAGTTATTCCAAATCATTTCAAAATATAACAAAAAAAATTGATGTCCTTGGATCTCAGGATTTTGGATACTTTATAAATGAAGCATACAATAATGATGGTGATCCAAGGCCATTTCCTGTAATTGGAAGCCGCAGGTTTCCAACAAAACCCGAAGAAATTGACTGGGATGTTGACTGGCACGACCTGGTATACCAACAAGGAGAAACAGATGAATTTCAGGTAGCATTTTCTGGCGGTTCTGAAAAAATTAGTTACTATATTTCCGGAAATTATTACGATCAAAAAGGAATCATCCCGAATTCTAATTTCGAAAGGATTTCTGCACGTGTAAACCTGGATGCAAAAATAAACAGGTGGTTTAAAACCGGATTAAACCTGTCTGCCACAAGGCGGATTTTTAAAGGGGAAACAGGGTTTTGGAACGGGATTGGTGTATCGAATGATATCCTGGGATATAGCCCTCTATATGAACCAAAAGACACCCTCGGAAACTGGAACTACGACAGGTTAAACATTCCTGCTGACAATCCACTTGCCAGGACAGAAATTCCTGTCCCGGTCTCTGACTTAAAACTTGATTACCTCAACCCTGATTTTTTCGCTTTGTTTACAATTCTCCCGGAACTGACACTCAGGATTAAAGCAGGGTTCGAAACAACAGTAAGAAGGCATGGTCAGGCAAACCTTCAGGAAAGTATTGCTGGGGCAAATAAACAATCCCCATCAGGAAACAGTGGTGAGGCATGGTTCAACAACTATCAAAGTTTTCGTTTTGTCAATGAAAATGTGTTGACCTATGATAAAACATTCAATGACAATCACCATATATTGACCCTTGCCGGATATTCGTGGGAAAAATTTGAAAGGGAAGATTATTCAGGAAGAAGCTATGGATTTGTTAGCGATGCATTTATGTTTGACTACCAAAACCTTGATGCAGGAGATGTATATCAAAGCCTGGGGACAGGAAAATCCATGGACCAGCTCGAATCATATTTCGGACGTGTGCACTATGATCTGTTTGAAAAGTATTCAATCACCCTGAACGCAAGGATGGACGGTTCTTCAGTTTTTGCAAAAAACAATAAATATGGTTTTTTCCCTTCAGGTGCAGTAGCCTGGAAAATTCACCAGGAACCCTTTTTGGCTGATGTTTCATTCCTCAGTGAACTGAAAGCAAGGGTTAGTTATGGTTTGGTTGGAAATTCAGCAATAAGTTCATATGCTTCTTTGGCTAAATTCTCAACAACAAATGGTGTATTGAATAACAATACCAAAATTGTCGTTGTTATCCCAACTTCAGTTTCAAATGATGAACTCTC
>CAZVTW010000029.1:0-25562 GCA_964629805.1 uncultured Bacteroidales bacterium
GCGCCGATTACCTGCTTACACAGAACACTTATTTTGACCCTGTTTATACGGAATTTCCGACAGATACGGTACAGCAGCCTGTAAACCGCAATACGACAGCCAATGCACAGGCTTCTAATGTAAGTAAATTGAATGTTTTGATGGAAAACACACTCACTTATGAAAAATTATTCGGAAAACACAATATACATGCTATGGCAGGCTATACTGCTCAAAAATTTGAAACAGATATTCTTCTCGGTGAATCAAACAATCACATATCCAATTATCTCACTACAATTGATGCCGGTTCATCAAATGAGCGGTATGCAGAAGGGTCTAAAAGAATAAAAACATATAGCTCTTTGCTGGGAGCTGTCCGATATAACTACGATAGCAAATATTACGTTACAGGTAACATTCGCAGAGACGGCTCTTCTGTTTTTCCATCAGGTAATAAATATGGCGTATTTCCCTCCTTTTCAGTGGCATGGAGAGTTACAGGTGAAAAATTTATGAAGCCTTATAAAGAAATACTATCTGATGTTAAAATCAGGGGGAGCTGGGGACAAACCGGAATAGATGGTAACTTGCAACAAAATCCTGAATATGCCCAACTTAGTATGCGATATAATGCTGTTTTCAATAACGAAATGCAAACCGGTATAGCTCCGGCAGGTGTAATAAACCCAAACCTGCACTGGGAAACGGCTCATCAAACCGATATTGGTTTGGATATAGGTTTATTTAATAATAAATTACTTATCGTTGCCGATTATTTTTATAAAGCTCAGAAAGATATCATCTCCTATTCACTGGTGCCCCGAATGGCTGGAATGACCAGGGCCGGATACACAGATGAAGTTGAACAGGCAGAAAACAGTGCCGAAGCCCTGAATAAAGGTTTTGAATGCGTCGTAACCTACAAACAATCATCTTCAACAATTAATTACAACATCAGCGCCAATTTCAGTACATTCAATAATAAGATTACAAGACTTAATGAACCTATTTTTTTACTTACATACAATGGTAGTCATCTTATCCGTATTCAGGAGGGCAAACCGGTATCGCAATTTTATGGTTACCAGACAGACGGCATTTTTACTGATCAGGCAGAGTTAGATGCGCTGAATCAAAATGCACCTGATAAAATCTATCAGAATGTAAATACGGAATTAGGTGATGTGAAGTTCAGGGATATTGCCGGACGTGATGAAGAGGGAAATATTGTAAGGGAGCCTGACGGTCAGGTTGATGATGCTGACAGAACATTTATTGGCAATCCGCTGCCTGACTTTACAGCCGGATTAAATTTCTCAATAAACTATAGAGCTTTTGATTTATCTATGACATGGAGCGCTGTCTACGGAAACGATTTGTATAATGCAAACAGGGTATTTCTTGAAGGTTCAAATGACCAGCAAAATAAACTGGCAACGATGCTTAATCGCTATTCAGAAGAAAATCACGGGGGATATATGCCAAGGGCAATAACATCTGATCCCAACCTGAATTCACGAAATTCTGATCGCTTTATTGAAGATGGTTCGTATTTGAAACTCCGGAATATTGAATTTGGATATACCATACCTCATGTTTTTACACGAAAGGTGAAAATAAATAATGCAAGAATATTTATTTCCGCACAAAATCTGTTAACACTTACAAATTATTCCGGATACGATCCTGATGTCGGAAAATATCTGCTAAACGATGATTCCGGATTAATGACCGGCTTTGATAATTCTTTTTATCCACAGGCCAGAAGCTTTTTCGCC
The DNA here is from genome assembly GCA_964629805.1 of uncultured Bacteroidales bacterium. GTDB lineage: Bacteria > Bacteroidota > Bacteroidia > Bacteroidales > CAZVTW01 > CAZVTW01. The sequence continues at coordinate 1,761 of CAZVTW010000029.1, forward strand.
GGAATTAACCTTAAATTTTAATATACCGGGAATTAAATTAATAATTTTTAAAAATTACAAAAATATGAAAACAATATATTCTCTTGCAACGCTATTAATTATTTTATTTACAAGCTGTTCGGAAGATTTTCTTGAGCAGCCCCCCTTAAACAGCCCTACTACAGGAAATTACTGGAACACAGAAGAAGAGGCTATACAGGCAGTCAACTCATTATACCAGACATTTATGATGAGTGATGCTTATGATGCAGGGTTCATCGAATTTGGCGATATGATGGGTGATGATATGGTGCCAGGGGTATTAGGCAGTGCATTTATGAAAACCATAGATGATTTGAATATCGATCCGACCGAAGGACGCATTACCGGCGGAAACGACAATTTTGGATTTTGGGGCGTATGGTATAATACAATTTACCGGGCTAACTGGATTCTTGCAAATATGAAAGAAGTGACGAAAATATCGCCCGAAATAAAGGAGCGTTGCATGAACGAGGCACATTTTTTCAGGGGTGTTGCTTACTTTAATCTTGTGCAGTATTTTGGTGATGTGCCATTATATACACATGTGATATCTCCCGAAGAATCAAAAACCATGGCACGAAGTCCGGCAGAAAAAGTGTGGGAACAGGTTAAAAAAGATTTATTAACAGCTGCCGGACTGGATAAGAATCTGGAACCGGACGGAACCTCCCTGCCCCCAAAAGGAAAATACGAATTAGGCAGAGCTACCCAGGGTGCTGCTTATGGCTTTCTTGCCCGATTTTATCTCTACCGTGAAGATTTTGAAAAAGCTGAAATCATGGCAAAAAAAATTATTGATCTTGGCAGGTATGACCTTAACCCGGATTTTGGTGCAAACTGGGACAATACAATGGAGAATGGTATAGAATCAATTTATGAAATTCAATATAAAAGCGGTGTGGAAGGATACTCCTGGTTGATGAGCCCGGGGAACAGCATCAATGGTCAAACTGCTTGTGCCGCATTTGCTCCCGGCGGCCAGGGTTGGAATAATTATGTGGCCGCGCCTCATTTTGATACCTTATTTGAAACAAACAGCCTTGGTGAAGAAGATAAACGACGTAAGATGACAATATTCCGTATTGGAGACACCTATCCTTTTAATCCTGAGCATGAACTCTATCTGCCAAGTGATAAAGACCCAAATGGATTTACCATTGCTAAATACGTGCTTCGCAACGATATCGTTTCTGTTCAGCAGGATATTAATAGTATGCTGGATGCGGATAATAATATCCCTATTATCCGGTATGCCGAAATACTGCTTATTTATGCTGAAGCTTTATATCACAACGGTGAAACCGGAGAAGCTTTCACCCAACTGAATAAAATTAGAGAACGTGCAGGTTTAGACCCACTTACCGGAAAAGAAAATTTTATGGAAAAACTCATACTTGAACGCCGTATAGAACTTGCTTTTGAAGGTCATCGTTTCCCCGATTTAAAAAGGTGGGGTTTGTTGGAAGAAGTACTCGGTCCTCTGGGATACAGAAGCGAAACCAATGGGTTGTTACCTGTTCCGCAAACCGAAATTGACCTGAATCCAAATTTAACTCAAAATCCCGGGTACTAATGATTTATATTTTTTGTATAACAATTAAAATTGATGATTATGAGAACTAATGTACTAAAATTGAATTCCGTAATCCTAATGATCGGATTATTGGTTATGAGTAACACAGGGCTGAAAAGCCAAATGCTGGAAGTAAATCCTCTTCATGCTGGCTTTGTTTGGGAAACCCATCCTGACAGTAGCAACTTTAATGTAAATGCCGGAAACAACAGTGACATGAATGTACAGTATTCACCGGATGATGCCGACTCAAGAGAAGCGTATCTGAAATTTGACATTTCTGAGATGAAACAAATAGCAACTTCGGTGACACTCTATTTAACTGCAGGCCAAAAAGGTGGTACAGAAGAAACGTATGGAGATAAGGAGTGGGTTAAAACCGAACACTTTTACATTGAAGTATATGGTACCACAGAAGAATGGTCGGCTGATACACTTACATGGAACCAAAAGCCGGCGTCCGAAGGTTATCCCCTTGCTACCTTTGATGTTTTGCCAGATTCATGGGCACGATATGAAATGGAAGGCGATAAAATTTTAAATTATATCAACGGTGTCAAAACAAATGGGGCCACTGAGGTTACATTTATCCTGAAAGCAAAAGACCCCTACACCAATTCCAGGGCCTGGGTGACTAATGGTATGGGTTGGGAAGCTCAAACACCGGTGCTTGAAATTGATAGTAAAGATATTGATGTAACGGTTGAAGCGGCAAAAGATATCTGGGTTGATGAAGCGGCGCCTGAGGTAAACCGCAATGGAGTGTGGGATATGGGTGTGTTGAATGCCGAAGGAAAATCGCGCCACACTTACATTGCTTTCGACAAAGGCGACTTACCCGATTTTGCCACTGATGTGTACTTACAATTATTCGGGAAGCAAAAGCATGATAAAGACGGATGGGATGATTTTGTATACCAGACACAACCCGATTTCATTGTTGAAGTTTATGGTTGCTACAATAACAACTGGGACGAAACTACTTTGACATGGGACACTGAAAACAGACCTCAGAGCACAAGACTTCCTTTAGCCGAAATAAATGTAAATAATATTTCGACCTGGTATACTGCTGCTGATGAAAGATTAATAAATTATTTCAACCGCACAATGGCTGACCCTGGAAAATCGCAAATCAGTTTTATCTTGAAAGCAAAAGAAGAAAACGCATCATCAAGGGTTTGGTTTGCCGAAAATGTATGGAAAGGCCATGCTGCAAAACTTTCGGCAAGCGGTATGCAAAGGGGTGGTTCCGTAGGAAGCAGTGAAGCTACGTTCGTAGATGAAGCTTTTCCGTATAACAATTTCAACGATCAGCGTGATATGCACGTTGCACTGGCCAACGGAAAACATCGCGTGACGTATCTGAAATATGATCTTGCAGGACAATCTGAAGCCAATGAAGTGATTATGACAATTGTTGGAGGTCAACAAGGAAACGGGTATATGGTACAAGACCATTTTATGGTAGATGTATATGCTTGCGAAGAAAAAGCATGGGCAGAAGCTCAGGTTGTATGGGCAACAGCTCCTGATATTACCGGAGATGCGCTTGCAACGGTTGATTTTGTTGACGGCAACCGTCAATTAGCGGTTTCCGTCGAATTTACTGCATATATTAACAGTAAAATCAGTAGTGGCGCTCAGGAAATTACCCTGGCGCTAAAAGCACAAAACGAATCATTTAGCGAAACCGATTCTTTACGGGCATGGGTATATGATGGAAATCACCCCACTTCGCTGGACTTTTTATATGCTGTCAGCAGTTCAATAGCTGCTCCGGTGTTCGATCCTGCCCCGGGCGTACAAACCGAAAACTTCTCCATTACCATGACAACCGAAACCGAAGGTGCAGATATTTATTATACCCTTGACGGTTCAGCGCCCACACAAGAATCAACAAAATATACAGCACCTGTTAACATGACTGTGGAAATGGGCAATGTAACCCTTCGTGCGGTTACCATTAAAGACGGCGCAAGAAGTGCTGAGAGCCGTGGCGATTTCCTTGTGGGAATACAAAAACCTTATGATGGTGAACCAGTTGAACTGCCGGCAATTGTTTATGCTACTAAGTTTGATGTAGGCGGACCAACGGTTTCATATTATACAACAAACACATCATTTCCTAATTGGGCTGAATTGCATGAATGCAGGACAGATAATGCACAAATAGTAGGTGATACTGAAGATTGTAATTTTGAAATTGGGGCAATTGCAGCTCCTTCACCATACCAGTGGATGGAATATACCATAAAAGTACCTACGGATATTACATGCTACAAGGCAAAAGTATTTTACAGAAAAGCAGAAGAATCAACCGGACAGGATCCGGCTTCGTTAAGAATACAAATTGTGGATAATAACGACATTGTAACTCATACTTTAATTGACAGTGTAGAGTTTGAACCGAATATCCCGGCCTGGGATTATGACGGCGACGGTGATCCAAAACTTATCGAATCTTCATTTACCTTGCCGGCAGGTGAGCAGGTATTGCGATTAACTATTCTTGGACATGACTGGAATCTCGAACGTATTGATTTTGTACCTTCTACTGCCTGCGGCTCTTCAATAATTACAGAAAAGGACGCTATAGAAGATATAATCGTATATCCTAATCCGGTAACCAATGGTGTCCTGAACTTACACCGGAATAAAATTCAGAATACAGCTATACAAATTTCTGTTTTTGATATTCATGGTAAACGCATTTTTGAAAAAACAGTTACCAACCATGATAAAAATTTGCGTATCCCGGTTGAAAATGTAACCAAAGGTATGTATTTCCTGAAAATATGGGGAAATAACAAAACACAGGTGCAAAAAATTGTCATTGAATAATTCATAGTTAATGTAGTTTTAGTTAGTAATTAGTAAGTTGATTTTCCGGGAACATTTTGCTCCCGGACTACTTTTTGTTTTTACTGATGAAACAGTCAATGAATGATTTAATCGTAAGATACGGACCTTTGGTCGAGTATCCTCGAAATTGAAAATTTCGGGACACGTCGATGATTAAAAAAATTGACTGAAAGTTAATTAATTCGTTTACCCCCGTTAAATATCTAAATGAGAAATAACTTTAACGATTAAAACAATTTCACGGGGTGTAATTCGCGGACGAAAAATTTTCGCGGACAAAATTCAAACACATGAAAAAAATACTTTTTCTTGTCATTTATACCTCTTTAGCTGTATCAGTCATAGCAAACCGATATTATGTTTCACCCAACGGGAGCAATACAAATAATGGTTTGTCTGCCGAAGCTCCGTTTGAAACCATACATTTTGCGCTTAGCAACATAAAACCCGACTCAGGCGATACACTCATACTGTTGCCTGGAACTTATGAGATAAGCAAATCAATATACCTGTATCCGGGAATAAGCTTGACAGGCATTGAAAAGCAGGAAGAAAATACAATCATTCAATGTGTTGGAGATGACTTTGATATTGCCATTGATATGCAATACGATAAATACCCGGGCAATGCAATACATGACATATTTATTAACGGGAATCAAACGTTGAGCAATTTTACACTCATTGGCAACAAAATGATACCAACCGGAATTATTTCTACTGCCCGGCATTGTGTAAAAATAAAAAATCTGATTATTAAAGATTTTGTAACCGGAGGTATAAATTTATCAGCTTATAAGGAATATTTTATCAATGGATACAACAGTAAAAAAATTAAAGGATGTGAAATAAGTCATTGTTTGCTTTTTGAGAACGGAAGTTTATCTGCAACCGGCGATTTCTCCTATCACAGCAATATCAGCATTGGAGGCTGGCTTGGTGGCAGTCTTCACCATTGTACTATTATTGATACCCTTAATGATATGAACGGCAGTGGAATGGGAATTATGGGTATGGAAAGGACCAAGATATATGATAACAACATCATGATCAATGTGTATGAGAAAAATCACTGGGGTGGTATTTTTTCGGTAGTAACCGGTTACACAGCCGGACTGGAATTTTTTAACAATGAAGTAAACAGTGGTATTTCCTGTGAAAACAGAGTGCCGTATGAGAAAATGAATATTCCCGGTGTACCCAATATCATGATTTTTAATAACCGTTTTGTAGGAACACATCCCAATAGTGTTGGCATACAGGCTATTGAATTATATGTAGATTATGCCGAAATCTATAACAATTATTTCGAAAACTTTTTTCATTGCATCACTTCATGGCATGGTAACGATACGGTTACTCATGTTGATATTCATCACAATATATTCAGAGGAGCCGGAAAAGGGTATGCAATTCATTTAACTATGGGAGGGCAATCTTATAATGATCCGGCAAATCATTCTGTTTATCGCCATTTTAATATATATCACAATGTATTCGACGGATATCGATTTGCTATTTACAATCCACATGGCAAAACAGAAAATTTCGATATAAAAAACAATGTGTTTTTAAATTTGGATGAAGGTGTATGGCAGCATACTTCCGAAGAAAGTTGTTTTGATATTCGGTTTGATCACAACCTGGCATATCTGCATAACAAACTACAAAACAACAATTCAGCTACTTTCACTCATACCATCACCGGAAAGGAACCCGGATTTGCACTCACAGGCAATCAGCCCTTTGAGTACTATAAGGCTTTAGATGCAAATGCAGAAATTGTGGATGCAGGCATAGAAATACCCGTTTATAATCATGGATTTAGCGGGGAAAAACCTGATATCGGGGTGTATGAATTCAACGGAACCTATCCGGTTCGTCTAATTTCGCCTTCATTTTCCATACCGGAAGGCAAATACTCCGGAGAAATTGAATTGGCAATAGAAAATCTGAATGAGAATGCAACTGTTTATTATACAACTGATGGTTCTGAGCCGGATAAAGGAAGCGGCAAGATTTATACAAATAAATTAACAATCAATAAAAGCACACTTATTCGCGCAATTGCAATTGACGAAAACAACTGGAGTAGTATTATTATGCAGGCGTATTATGAAATTTGTCAAAACCGTGCAGAAAGTGTTGTTTTTTATCCATCAGCCAATAGTTATGATTCACCGCAGATTATTTCTTTTGAAACAGAAACTCCGGGCGCTTCAATTTATTACAGTCTTAATGGCCGGTTGCCAAACCCGTCAACAGGATATTTATATGAAAAGCCATTATATCTTGATTCTACAGTATCTATACGTGCTATAGCTTATGCCGAGGGGCTTTATCAAAGTTTACCCAATAATGCCAGGTATGAGATTGGTTTTACAGAACCGGAAAGTAAAACAATTTATAATGACACATCAAAAAATTTCAACTATTCATCGCATCTGTGGTTACATAAAGCCAACCGACAACTTGGCGACTACAACGATGATGTGCATATCTGTTATAATACCGGTGCTTTTGTTGAATTTAAATTCTCGGGGCGTGGAATCGCCATTCTCGCCGAAAGAAATAATGACAAGACAAAAAAGGCAGGAATTTATATCGACGGAAAACCAATAACAACTATCAGCCTTTATAGTCCTGATCAGCACATCAGCGATACGGTATTTGTAATGAATGGCTTATCAGAAAACAAACACGTTCTGAAAATGATACTTGAAGGAAATACGGGAAATATGGCAATAGATGCATGTATTGTTTATCATCCGGTTTCTGCCAAATGTGTAAATCCGGTAGCAGATGATATAAAAATATATCACCAAACTGCCAATAACTGTATCCTGATAGAAAGCAAAAAGCTAAATTTAGAAAATCCGGATATTCGACTGTTCAATATAGAAGGTAAAATATGTAATATCCAATCAATGTATTCGGATAGCCGGAGAATTATTTTAAATACAGAATCATTTCATACAGGAATTTACATTCTACAGATAACAATACACAAAAAACAGATAAACCACAAAATTTATATTGAAAACAGATAGAGGTATGAAAGAAAAGATAATAAAATATTACATCGAAAGCCAGATGATTGCCGTTTTTGTTGCTTTTTTATATGGTTGTAACAGTTTATCCACACCTACTGTTGCTCAACCAAATAGCAATGATAGCGTTCCAAACCCGCAGGAATATAATCAGCTTGTATGGGCTGATAATTTCAGTAATCAAAGTATTGATACAACCAAATGGGAACATGCCTTTTCTCACTATTGGAAGCATGACGAAATACAGCTTTTCAGCAACAACTGCGAAAATGCTTTTATCCGTGATGGAAAGTTGGTAATAAAAACCACTGAAAAAGAAAATGCAGAGACAGGAAGAACTGAGTACATATCTGCTTGTATTACAACAAAAAATAAATTCCAATGGCAATACGGACGCATAGATATAAAGGCAAAAATGCCTTTCGGAAAGGGATTGATATCATCGTTAGGAATGCAGCCTGTACAAACAGATTCTGTCAATGGTGCAGTTAATGCAATAGAAATAGCCACTGTTACGGGAAACAGAACCAACAGAGCCATGTCAATCGTACGGTTTAATGATTATCAGGGTATTCAACGTCATAAAGGTGCGTGGGTTACCATTGAAGATGAGTATGACTTAGCCCGTCAGTTTCACCTTTACTCACTCATTTGGGAACATGACAAACTTTGGTTTTATATTGACGGGAATTTAACATTTCATGTATCAAACCGGTTGATATGTCCGTCTGTTTACCCTTTTAACTCGCCGTGCTATCTTAATATTCATACGGCTTTAGGCGGATATTGGGCCGGAATGCCTGATTCGGTGTTAACATCTTTCCCGCAGGAATTGGAAGTTGATTACATCAAAATATATAACAAGGCAGAAAAAAAAATTGAATCAGAACAAAGCGATTCATGTGTTTTTCCTGATATAACAGCCTATAAAAAACTTGCATGGAGCGATGAATTTGATCAACAAAATATTTCAGAAGCTAACTGGACTCATGAAACCGGGGATTACTGGCATAACAATGAAATACAGGCATACACAGCAGATACGGCAAATTCGTACATCAGGAACGGTAAATTGGTGATATGTGCAAAGCATACCCCAAAACACATTGAAACCATTAGAGATTACACATCGGCAAGGCTTATCACAAAAGACAAGGTAAAATTCGGATTTGGGCGGATCGATTTCAGAATCAAAACAGATCATGGCAAAGGGATATGGCCGGCTGCCTGGCTCCTGCCTAATGACAACAAATTTGGGTACTGGCCTTCCAGCGGTGAAATCGATGTACTGGAAGTGTTTGGCGCTGATTCGGTTACGCAGAATATGACTGCACATTTTGGCAGCAACAGGTTCGATCACCGGTCAAGGTGCGGAAAATTATATCGAAAACAGGCTTTCAGCGATGATTTTCATGTATACACCCTTATCAGGGAAAAAGACCATATCTATTGGTATTTTGACGGTGAACCGGCCTTTCAAATTTCCAAAGCGCTTTGCAAACCACATCACTATCCATTTAACGAAGATTTTTATGTTGTCTTAAATCTTGCTGTCGGTGGTGGTACTGCCGGTTATCCCGACAAAAAAGTGCTTTTTCCAAAAAAAATGATGGTTGATTATGTAAGGTATTACAAAAAATAGCGGGTATGAACGGATATTACATTTTGAAAAAATATAAGCTGATTATACAGTTTCACATAGGATTGATAACATTACACGATATTATTTCAGTAAAACAAACATTATTAAATGATCGTGATTTTAACCCTGATTATTCGTTACTCATCTGTACCGAAGACATTAAATTAGAAATTTCTGAAAATGATATACACGCATTTATTAAACATGCATATTGGCTGAATCAGTTTAAAAACAGGAATATTGCAATAATAGCAAATGATCCGAAAACAGTTGCTTTTGCAACCATTTTTCAGGACTTTGCCCGAAAATATAGTGCCAATTACCGGGTTTTTAGTACGATAGATGCAGGCTTATTATTTATTAATACAAAATACAGCCAAAATGACAGAAATGATATAAATGAACAAATAAAACGATTACAAGCTAAAACGGGTTCACTTTTAAAGAGCGAATCAAGTGTTGAAAAGAAAAATACCTTTCAATTTAATGCCATGCAATATGTATGAAACAAAACATATCAAAAAATATAATCAATATGAAACAATTACATTACTTTTTATACCTTTTTATATTCCTGCTAACCGTAACAAACGGTTTTTCTGTTGATTACTTCGTGTCGAACAGTGGAAATGATAACAACAAAGGGACTTCGGAGAGTAATCCTTTCAGGACAATACAAAAAATAAATTCATTACAATTAAAACCCGGAGACAGGATTTTGTTCCAAAGAAACAATACTTTTAAAGGAGCTTTGAGAATTTCTGTTTCAGGTACAATAAAAAATCCAATAATAATATCAACTTACGGTAAAGGTAAACAGCCAGTCTTCTCAGGGGCTTTACCATTAAATGGTGTTTCAAAGCGTAGCAAAGACTTGTATGTTTCAGTATCTGAAAAGCCGGTTAAACAACTTTATATCAATAATCAATATCAACACCCATGCAGATATCCTGATCCTGGATATTTGTTTATAGACAAAGACAGTGAGTTGAAAACAGAACTGTTTGATGAAGCCTTATCAACATTCGATAAATCAATTGAAGGCGCAACAATCAGGATACAAACCGTGAACTGGCAATGGGAAATAAGGAATATTGCGGAACTTACAGGTAACAGGGTGATCCTTGACTCTGCTTTATGGCATAAATGCAGGAAAAATTTTGGCTATTATCTTGAGAACAAGCCACAATTTTGCAATCAACCGGGAGAATGGTATTATGATGAAAAAAACAAAAACCTGCTGGTGAATTTGCAGGATAACGATAAGCTCCCTATGATAGAAGGTGTTGTATTTAATAATGGAATTCTTGTTGAGAAAGGTGTTTCAAATATCATAATACGTGATATTCAAATCAAAAAATATCATCATGCCGGAATCAAAGTTGCTGAAAAATCCGAAAACATAACCATAAAAAATTGTACCATTTCTGAAACCGAAGTCTTTGGGATTGAATTTGAAACAGATTGCAGGAATTGCCTGGCTGTCGATAACAGGATTTTGGATATCAGGGGACGCGGGATTTCAATGACGGAACCTGAATACTGCAAAGTGAATCGCAATAGTATCAGGCGTATTGGGTTGGTTCCGGGTCATGGGTTCGACGGTGTGAACAGTGGAATTGGAATTGCCCTGATGAATATTGAATTCAGAGATTCTTCTTACACGAACTTTGCGCATAATAATGTTATTGCATACAACCGGATTGATTCAACAGGATATTGTGGTATCCGTATGGACGGACACGATAATATTGCTGAATATAATGTGATGAAGGATGCGCTGCTTACCATGAATGACGGAGCAGGTTTTTACTGTTGGGGAAAAAACTATGATTATACCTTCAACAACATCATTCGAAACAATATAGTAGAACGGGTACATGGCTCAACAGCGTCGGCCGCAGGAAATCATAACATGACTTTTGCCTATTACGTGGATAACAGATGCCGAAACCTTGTTCTAAACAATAATGTTGCACTCGGCGTAAAAGGTGGTATCAACCTAAACGATGGCAGCAATCATATTACCGTAAAGAACAACATACTGTATGGCCCGGAAACCGGTATAGTTATGACTGTTTTCGGAAAACAATACAATGATAAAATTCGTGGCATGCACGACATTACAAATAACACTATCTATTTGAAACATCAGGAAGATGTTGCAATAAGGATTAGCAACAATCTGGGAGTTGATTTCAACCCCGGTCGAATAGATTCAAATCTGTATGTGAACTATTGCTATCCCAAAATTTTTGAAACAAATGAAAAAAACAATGAGCGTGATTTGTGCGAAAAGCATACCCTGGAAAACTGGCAAAAAAACTTTGGTTTTGATGAAAATGCCCGTGTAATCGTACCCCAAAAAGGTGACCGCTGGTGGGAACATGAAGATATTTCGTATATATTTGTGAATGATTCGGATTCAGAAAAAACGATTGATGCGAAAGTCGGATATACATTTAATGTGCAGCAACAAAAACATGAAAAAGCTGTTCGTTTACAACCTTTTTCTGCAATAATTCTTATGCACGAGAGCATTGTCAAATAATAATATCTGAAATAATAAAATATGCAAATCAACACACTAAAACATTCCCTGCCATTCATAACAAGCGCACTGTTAGCCGGATGCAGTGATTCGGTTCAGGAGAAACAAACAAATGAGAGTTCTGTACAAAAGCCAAATATCCTGTTTGTTATGGCTGACGATCATGCTCAAAAAGCCATCAGCGCTTATAACAAGACTTTAATAGAAACACCAAATATCGACAGGATTGCACAAGAAGGTGCAATATTTACCAACAGCTTTGTTGCTAACTCAATAAGTGCACCAAGCCGGGCTGTCATGCTTACAGGAAAACACAGCCATCTGAACGGTCAATTGGATAATCAGTGCAGGTTTGACAGCAGTCAGTTTACTTTTCCGAAGCTTCTGCAAAAAAATGGTTATTATACTGCAATGGCTGGCAAATGGCATCTGAAATCTGCTCCCACTGGTTTTGATCAATGGAAAATAATCAATGATCAGGGCGATTATTATAATCCTGATTTTATCTCAGGGCGGGATACTGTGCAATTGCATGGGTATGTTACTGATCTTATAACTGATGTGGCTATAAAAATGCTGGAAGAAAGGGACAAAACCAAACCTTTTTGTTTGTTGTATCATCACAAAGCCCCACACAGGAGCTGGATGCCTGACACTACCGATTTGTATTGTTTTGAAGATACCAAATTCCCGTTACCTGCCAATTTTCATGACGATTACAAGGGAAGAATAGCTGCAGAACAAGCTGACATGAGAATCAGGGATATGTTTTTTTCTGGTGATATGAAAATGCGTCCGGGGCAATATATGAAGGAATCGGAAAAAGGCGGGTCAGGACCACGTAAGTTTGACGGGATTGAAGAAATAGCTCAAAAATGGTTAGATAGGATGGATACTGCGCAAAGACAGGCATGGGATAATTATTACATGCCACGTAATGATTCTGTAGCAAAGTTGAATTTGAAAGGAAAAGCGCTGGCAGAATGGATGTATCAACGATACCTGCATGATTACCTGAAATGTATTATATCAGTAGACCGAAACTTGGGAAGAATGCTCAATTACCTGAAAAATAATAACTTATTAGACAACACCATGATTGTTTATACATCTGATCAGGGATTTTATCTTGGCGAGCATGGCTGGTACGACAAACGTTTTATGTATGAAGAATCTTTCCGTACTCCATTGCTCATTCGGTATCCCAAAGAAATAAAAAAAGGAACGGTAATAGACCAATTGGTGCAGAACATTGATTATGCACCAACCTTTCTTGATTTGGCCGGTATTCCTATACCCGAAGATGTTCAGGGGAAATCATTAAGACCTTTATGGGCCGTAGAAAATATCAATTGGCGTTCTGCTCTGTATTATCACTATTATGAATATCCGCACGGATGGCATTTTGCTAATAAACATGAAGGCATTCGAACTAAAAGGTATAAATTGATCTATTTTTACCAGTTGAACCATTGGGAATTTTATGACTTAAAAACCGATAGCCTGGAAATGAATAACCTGTACGGGAACAAACAGTTTCAACCTAAAATTGATTCACTAAAAAAGGAATTGGTAAAACTGAAAAAACATTATAAGGTTAATTGAAAGATTGGAAAATCAAATGAAATTTTAGATGCAGAGCTATGAAACGATTTAAGCTGAAAGTATTACAAAAATTCTTTTTAATTTTTTTATGTTGCAATGTGTCAAAAGCACAAAATGTTGATAATGGTTTACTTTTTGGTAAATCACAAGTAAATATAACCCCCGGAATTCCAGTGAATCTCCATGGCTATCCACAACAACGAATTTCTACCGGCATTGATGATAGCTTATATTGCCGGGTTGCTTATTTTCAATTAGATGACAAAGAATTGGTTGTAATATCCAATGATGTATGTATTATACCGGATGAAGTTTACAAAGTGCTAAAAGATAGTTTAATGATGCACTTTGGTTTTGAACAGGATGAAATCTTTTTAGCAGCAACGCATACACATAGTGGTCCTGAGATTACCCTACAGGAAACCTATTCTTATAAAGACAATATTGTTTACACAAAAACTTTCATAAGCAAGGTAATTCCGGCTGTTAAGAACGCACGTAATAATGTTTATCCGGCAAATATATATTTTGCTACCGGTAAATGTGATGTTGCTGTAAACCGGAGACTTCCTGTAGAAACATCGCCTTCCTGGCCCGGTGATGGTGGTTTTATTGCAATGGCAAGCAATCCTGACGGCATAGTTGATCATGATGTGCAGGTTATTAATATTCTTAATGACGATGAGCAAATCAAAGCGAGCCTGTTTAATTATGGATGTCATAATCGCGCACGTCCACCAGGAAGCACAAGAGTTAGTAATGATTTTTTTGGTGTTGCATCAACTCAATTAGAATCTTATTTCAGGCAGCGTTATTCTAATAATGCTATTGCCCTGCCTTCGGCAGGAGCATCCGGAGATATTGATCCATTGCATGCTCCGGGTAGTTTTGGATATACCGATGGAAATATGCCTGACCCTTCCGAAATGGGTGAAGAATTAAAAACATCTGTTAAAAACACATTGTTTTATCACAAAGAAATCGCTGTAAACAAAATATCTACAAAATTTCTTCATTTGCAACTCCCTCCTAAAAATTATTTTACTTATTCAGAAAATCCCAACCTGCCTGAACGGGATTTGAATATTACTATTGCTACAATTGGTGATATTTGTATGATAGGCATTGGTGCCGAAGTTTGTGTTGAAGTTGGTTTATCCCTAAAAAAACTTTCCCCTTTTAAAAATACGATAATCATTACGAATTGCAACGGTGCATCGGGTTATCTGCCATCAGAAAATTTGTACGCCGAAAAGGGATACGAAGTAAGTGGCAGTCTTTTTGCACCGGGAGCCGCTAATCAGGTTATTTCCGAAACCGTAAGAGTTTTGGACAGCTTATATCAGTTTTCTGCAACATCGGTCTCTAAATGCCTCTCAAATCAAAGACCTGAATTTAGTGCAAAAATGTATCCTGTGAAGGAGAATCCGGGATGTTATCTTATAAAATTTAATAATGTAAGACATGGATTGGTTCGTTGTCAACTGTTTACTATAGATGGGAAAATAATTTATAATGAAACATTTAAGTAGTGCAATGATAATTTTTCAAAGCACATTGACCTGAAAAATATGCATGGTATGTTTTTGCTGAAATCCGTTTCGGGAAAAAGCACAGTAACCAATAAAATAATTGTAAACTCAAAATATATCAAATGAAAAACATAACCTTAAAAAAAGCGGGAGTACTTCTTATTGGTTTTTTTGCATTTATATGGTTCTTAATCAGGGTAATTCCAAAACCGTCGCGGGCTTCATATCCCTGTCAAAGGGCTGCATTTCCCTTGGCGTCAGGTTTTGTTATCTGGATAGTGGCAACAATAGGTTCTATTGGGATAATAAGAAAGGCAAAGCAATTATTTAAAAAACGAATATATGCAAGTGCCTTATTATTACTTGTAATAGGCTTTGGATTATATTTTATTGGAAAAAATACCTATTTCCCTATATCTTCCAACGCAGCAATTAAAGGTACAACCGAAAGGTTTATACCCGAAGAAGGAGCTAATGCACCTGTCGGCACCGGTAAAGGTGTTAATCCCGGCCGCGTAGCCTGGGTTTATAATCCCAATGCCACAAGTTGGGATGGCAAATCAGGGAGATGGTGGAGCGACCAGAATACCAATCAGGAAGTGGTTGACTCAATGGTTGACCGGTCTGTATTATTACTCACAGGAGAAGATGATTTACACACTGCCTATAATGAAATATTTAAGTATTTTAATTCAGCTCATGGTAAAGGGAGTACAGCTTATATATCAGGCGAAAAAATTGCGATTAAAGTAAATATGAATACCTGCCGTTTGAATAATTGCGACCATAATGAACCAAAAACATCCCCACATCTTTTATTGGCATATATACGTCATTTGGTTAAAATAGTAGAAGTTAACCAGGAAGATATTACCGTTTATGACATCAGCCGCCGGATATCCGATGAAATATACACAAAAGTAACGTCAAAATATCCGGATGTGAAGTTTGTTGATCATTATGGCCAACAGGGAAAAGCAAATTGGTCTGCCTATACCGTGGACTATGATTGCCCGCTGAACTGGTCAGAAAAACTTGTTCTTGAAAAAGAAGGCGGATATCCCACATTCCTTCCCAGGTGTGTAAGTCAGGCTGAGTATATTATTAATATGGCTGATATGAAAGGTCATGGATTAACCGGCATTACCCTTTGTGCAAAAAATCATTTCGGCACTTTCTATTCTTATTCTCAATCTACCCGCATATACGGACCCAAAGCCGCCGGCGTTCATCCTTATGTTGCAGTACACGAAATGGGCAATTGCGGTGGTCGTGGTTCTTGGGATTTTTGCATCCGGGAAATGGGGACATATACTCCTTTGGTTGATATTATGGGACATAAGCATCTGGGCGGAAAAACGCTTTTATTTATTCTGGATGCTCTCTATTGCGCATCCGTTCAACAGGGGAAAGACCCTGAAAAATGGACTATGTATCCTTTTAACAATGATTGGACATCAAGCGTTTTTATTTCGCAGGATGGTGTGGCCATAGAATCGGTAGGACTGGATTTTTTAAGAAGTGAACCTGGTCAAAATTTAGTTTATGGTCCGGTTGAAAACCATATTCACGAAGCCGCAAGTGCTAATAAACCTCCCTCAGGTCATTTTTACGATCCTAATAATGATGGAACAGGACTACAAAGTTTAGGTGTGCACGAGCATTGGAATAATGCAATAGATAAACAATATTCAGGGAATTTAGGGATTGGAGAAGGTATTGAGCTTGTTCATAATAATTATTCAGCCCCGGCAACTTCCATTAAATCTGTGGAAACCCAATGGAATGGGAAACAGGATGTAAAGTTGTATCCCGCGCCGGTAAAAACGCATCTGACAATTGAAACAGGTACAAAAGAAGTGATGGAAGCAAGCATACTATCTGTTACAGGAGAATTATTGTTTAAGCAAAAAATCACAGGAAAAAGCTCCTTAAATATGGTAAATTACAAACAGGGGGTATATATTGTAAGATTAAAAGATAAGCATGGTTATTTTAATAAAAAAATCATAAAAGAATAAAAATGAAGAAGTTTTGTTACCTGTTTTCTCTGTTGCTGATTTGTTCCTTCTTTTCATGTTCCAATGAAGATGGACAGGAGCTAAAACCACAATATAGTAAAGCAGATACACTTGTTTACATTCCGTTTAATCAATCTTTTCAGGACAAAAGCAAATATAACAATCCTGTAGTTGAATACGGAACGCTTAACTATTTATCGGGTATAAAAAAACAACCCTTGAGTGCTGGTTTTTTTAACCATTCTGCCTGTCTCCAATTAGAATTTAATGCCCGCGACAGCATGGAAATCAGTTTTTGGTTCGCTCCTTTTCGTTTAAGTATGGATGCTTCCATTATCGACTGTTTAGATCATTTATTTTCCGTATATGTTTCGGATGTAAGTACAGAATATGTTGATGCATACAGTGCTGCAACATACACCCTGTCAGTGGGCAGCAGGAATGGCAACGACTTAAATACGGATTTACAGGCAAAACCATATCCGCTTGATACAGCTTTCTTTGATGAGAATGCTGTGTGGCATCAGGTTCAACTAATAACAGGTGTAAATTCTGAACCTGTCTTAATTTTAAATTCACATGAGATTGGCGAAATTAATACCGGCATACATCCGATCGCCAACATGGATAGGATAAATGTAACTATCGGAGCAGAAGAAAACGGTGAAAATTATTTTTGTGGAAAAATTGATGAATTTATAATACGAAAATTAAATTAATAAATTATGAAAAATGGATTACTTACAATTGCGTTGATTTGTGCTTCGCTTATAGCAGTATGTCAAAATATAACTGTTTACGATAATTTTGATGACTATGGCAAAGTAAACTGGATTTTTTTAGACAGCAATATGGGTGGTACTTTTGACCCGAATTTTGCTAATCCTGATCAAAACGGTTTAAATACCTCGGAAAATGTCGCTAAATTTACCAAACCTGCAACTGTAAATGCCACAGCCTTCTTTTTCATGGAAAAACCATTTGATTTGTCGCAAAAATCTGATTTTTCGATGTTAGTGTTTGGTCAGGCAAATACTGTTATCAACATGAAACTGCAACATAACGATTTGAACTATCGTGCAAGTGATACCGAAGTGGTGAAAAGTTATTCCATTCAAAACGCTGACACCTGGGAAAAAGCAGTATTTGATTTTTCGGAAAGCAGCAGCCGGACAGATTTAGATAAGGTAGTGATTGAAATTCAGGCGGATGTTTCAGAAGAAAAAACGTTTTATTTTGATGAACTTACAGGACCCGAATATCTCGATACTGCCCGTCTGACCTATGCCTGCACTGCTTTTGACGGTTCGGAACTCAGGCTCAAATGCAACAAATTTATGGCTGATCCAAATAGTTACAGTGGTTTTGAAATCAGGGTAAATGAAACTGTTCGTGAAATTTCGACAATTGCTGTTGTTGATACCTTTGCCAAATTTTTGGTATTAAAGCCTGAAGCGCCTTTTGAGCAGGACGATAATATTACTGTTTCCTATACAGAAAATCATGTTCTTTCGAAGAGTGGATGGCCTTTGAAGCACTTTGATAACATTCCTGTTGCCAATGCCACCGGAAAAGATACCATACTTGTGTGGTCTGACGAATTTGCCAGGGAACAATTGGATACAACAACATGGACAAGACTAGAAGGAGAATTCTGGTTTAATGACGAGTTACAGGCTTACACCAAATCTGAAAAGAATTCTTATGTAGAAGACGGGAAACTGAAAATTACGGCAATAGAAGAGAAATACGGTTCAAAGGATTATACATCAGCACGTATCGTATCGCGTTATCATGGCGATTTCAGGTACGGACGATTAGAAGCAAGTATCAAAATGCCTGAAGGGCAAGGTATCTGGCCTGCATTCTGGATGATGCCTACCGAAGATACATTTGGCAGTTGGCCATCAAGTGGTGAAATTGATATCATGGAATTTCTCGGCCATGATTTGAAAACAAATCATGGCGCTGTCCATTATGGTGACGGACAAGGTAGCTTACACGAGCAACAACACGGGGCAAAGTATGACTCAAAAAAATTGCTTAACGAAGATTTCCATACCTACGCTATTGAATGGGAACCCGGTGAGTTTCGCTGGTATTTCGATGATGCACATTTCCACACCGCCAAAGCTTCAAAAACAAAATACCACTGGCCTTTTTACCATGACTTTCATTTTATCCTCAATGTAGCTGTTGGTGGAAGATGGCCCGGAAACCCGGATGAAACAACTATGTTCCCACAAACCCTTGAAGTGGATTATGTGCGGGTTTACAAATACCGGAAATCTGATCAAAATACCGGAATATTTAACGATATGCCTGATTCGGGAAAAAAGGAAGTAAAAATATTTCCTAATCCGGTTGTAGCTGGCAGGAGCTTCTGTGTGCAAAAACCAGCTTTTAAGGAAGCGCAGATTTATTTGTATTCTTTGCAGGGAAAAATGGTGCTCCGTAAATCACTCGGAAAAGACCGGCAGATAAAAATCCCGGATGATATTGCCACAGGTTTGTATCTCATCAGAATACAATCCGGAAATATTTTTTACACATCAAAAATTAGCATACAGGATTCTATGAACTTAAAATAATACAACTTCTTATAAAACTGAAAAAAATAAACAGATGAAAACAAAACTTATATTCTTATCATTTATTGTTCTTTTTGCAGAAATGAACATGCAGGGTCAAACCGCACCCGAACAAAAATACAGGCAGTTGCAGGAGCAGTTTTGCAAAGGCTGGAATACATGGAATCCGCGAAGCACATTATCGTTCGTGCAGATGCCTTCGGGTTTTTCCATTAATATTGGTTTTAAAGACTATCTGAATGCAGAAGTGCTGACAGAAACCATTTTAGGTTATGACCATGAAGACATTTTCCCCGGCGCTCATACATACAATGGCTCATACACCTGCCAGGAATTGCGTTGGTCTGACATGAAATTCCGCATAGAATCGGCTCATGCCGGTGATGATTTGGTTGTACTTATTACGCCGCTTGAAGTGGATAAAGTGAAGGCGCCTGATTATTACCATGCCTTGCAGGGTTCTGAACATGATACAACAACCGTATATTTTGACCGGATAAAATCGCCATTAATTATTGTTGAAACTGGCATGCTTTGGAACCGCAAAGGTTACTTATCAAAGAAAAAAAACTCTCTGCTTGCCGAAACACCAACAGATACAATTGAAGTGTTTGTCACTGGCAAACCGGTCGAAGAGTATTATGTCGGTTCTGTCAAAACCCCGTATTTGTGTCTTAAAATCAATAAAAAGCAAGGAATCTCAACAGGAAAGATTAGAACTTTAGATAAAATAGAATCAATAATTCAGGAACAAAAAGCAAAATGGGAACAAGATAAAGAGAAATACAACAAACTGGCCGATGTATACGATGCAATGCAAACCTGTATTGCCTGGAATACGGTCTATGAACCACAGTTTGACCGTGTAATTTCACCGGTAAGCAGGCGCTGGAGTTACAACAACAAAGGCTATGTTATGTATTGCTGGGATACGTATTTTGGTGCATATCAGGCTGCGGCATCTGGCAATAAGGCAATTGCATACTTTAATGCAGTAGAAATGACAAAAGAAAAAACAGATGACGGTTTCGTTCCTAACGTCAGGCAGGCAAACGGGTATGTAAGCCTCGACCGTTCGCAACCACCCGTTGGTTCGTATTGTGTTCGTGAAATTTATCGCCAATTCGGCGACAAATGGTTTTTAGAATTGGTTTATGACGATTTATTAGACTGGAACCGCTGGTGGGCTGAAAACAGGGATTATAAAGGCTTATTGTGTTACGGTTCAAATTATTACGAACCTGTTATTGGCTTCTTTTGGGAATATACAAACATTGAGCAGGTGCATGGATGGTTTGGCGCTTCTATGGAGTCGGGTTGGGATGGATCCATGATTTATGAAAACCAGGAATTTGACAAAGAAAGATCTATCATGAAATTATGGGATGCTTCGCTCAATGGTCTGTATGTGATGGATTGCAAAGCGCTGGCAGACATAGCAGAAGCGCTCGGGAAAACCAATGATGCCAAGGAATTGCTGGAACGCGCCGGAAAATATGCCAAAAACATTCATCAGTTATGGGATAAGGAAGCAGGATTTTTTAAAAATAAAAACTGGGAAACCAATAAATTTCCTGATTTCACTGCCATAAACGGTTTTCTGGCTTTGCTTTCAGGCACATTAAGCGACAAGCAGTTAGAAAGTGTCATTTCAGATTATCTTTTAAATCCTGATGAGTTTTATACCAATTGGATAGTGCCGGTCGTTCCTAAAAGCAATCCGGCTTATGGGAAAGGACGCTATTGGGATGGACGGGTTTGGCCACCGGTAAACTTTTTAATCTTTACAGGCCTGAGCCAGTATGATAGTCCCCTTGCACAAAAAGCCAAAAAAATACTCACTCAAAAGTCCCGCGAATTATTGAAGGGCGACTGGCAGAAATACCATTTTGTGCGTGAAAACTATGATGCCGAAACCGGCACCGGAACAGAAAAAGAATTGTCGGCAAGTTTCTACCACTGGGGCGGTCTGCTCGGATTAATGAGCCTGATTGAAGAAGGAATGGTGCAGTCAGATTAGATTTATGAGTCCACTCCAGGAAGTCCATTTATCGAAAAACCCTTTTTTGTTGACTTTGTCTCGACTCAGTCGAGACAAAGTAACGCTGAGATTGGCGTTTTCTCACATACACTAACAAAGTGTAAATATTTGTTTTTAAGGATTTTAAATGTAGCTTAGAGGAACTAAATAGTTACCAACTGTCAAAAAATGCTAAAATCCGCTGTAAAAAAGTTGTCCAACTATAAACAGGTAACCTGTTTTCGTGCCAAAACTAACAGACCAGTTTGGAACGGGTATTTTTTTTGCACTATTTCTCCTCTTTCTCTATGGTTACATAATATCCTCCTGTGATCAATGTTCCGTCATTATGAAGTAATTCTGCCGTAACCCTGCATGTACCAGTATCTAAATTCAAATAAAATGTTGCCGTTATGTCCTCATTGTCAATATCTTGTTCCCTGGAATTGTTATCAACCTGCAACCTGACTTTTTTCACCGGCAGGGCAGTGTAGTGTCTGTTTTTTGTATTATAAATTGAGAATTCCCGGCCTGTTCCGGTTTCGTATGCATCAATATCCTGCTTAGGAATCATTGTCTTAGCCATAGCTAAACCAGCTTCAGGAGGCCACCTGCTGACTTCAAATTTATATTTGCCGGATTTTTTCACTCTGACATCCCAATAGCCCCGCTGCTTCATTCCGGAAGATATATGGTGCTGATTCCAGGGGGTCAGTTGACCTTCTGGCGGCATCCAGTCTGCGGCATTCAGGAATACTGTTTCTTCATTAGCAGTACCAATGATCGGGGCCTTTGAATAATTTTTTTCTGTTTTTACAGATTGCCAGTATGTTTCATAGTGTGTTCTTAATTCTTTAACCACGTCCGTATGTTTGGAACTCAAATCATGAGACTGGCCCGGATCATCAACAATATTATATAACTCTTTACCATCTATTAGTCGCCATTGGTCAGTCATAACAGCAGATTTTTTCCATTTCTCAGGTATTATTTGCCTTTGTACTTCAACAATGAGACTTCGCTCCGGAAAAGCCTTCCCTTCATTATAAATGAGATGTTTCAGGCTTGTTCCGTCGAAATTCAGCTTTTTGTTTTGAGGTAAACCGCAAAGATCAATTAATGTGGGAAATATATCAATGTGAGCTGTTAATGTTTTAATGTCTTTTCCCTTGTTTAAATTTCCGCCGGGCCAGTGTATGAAACAAGGTACCCTGTGGCCGCCGTCATACTGGGTCCCCTTACCGCCCCGCATACCGGCATTGAAAATCTCTATTCCGTATGTTCCGCCATTGTCTGTCATAAAAATGAGAATCGTATTATCATCAATACCCTTATCGGCTATTGTCTTACGTAAAAGGCCTATATTGTTGTCAATTTGTTCAATACTGGCATAATAATAAGCGCTTTTGGGCGAAATTTCTCCTTTGTATTTATCAGTCCATGAAGTGTCCGGAATAGTCAACGGATTATGTGGGACATATGTTGAAAGATACAGGAAGAAGGGGTTTGCTGATTTGTAATTTTTTATATATTCTCCGGCTTTACTGAAAAATACATCCGGCCCGTATCCTTTTATGTGAGACCATTTTCCATTGGTTAGGTACATGTCATTGACCCTGTCATTAAACCAGTAATCTGATGTTGTCCCGGTGCCGCCGTCTCCCTGTCCAATCCAGGTATCGAATCCCTGGTCAACCGGTCTGAAAGGATAACTCCCTCCAAGGTGCCATTTTCCAAAAAGAACCGTGTTATAACCTGCTTCCCTGAAAAATTCTGCCATGGTGACCTCTTCATCAGGTAAAAAGTTACCACCCATAATAGTATGCCAGACATCCACCCTGTGTGAATACCTACCTGTAAGCAAAGCGGCACGTGAAGGAGAACAGGTGGGATCAACATGATAATTGGTCAGTCTGACTGATTCTCCACAGAGTTTATCTAAATTGGGTGTTTCAATCACCGGATTCCCATGAGCTGATATATCACCATATCCCTGATCATCGGTGATGATGATGATTACATTGGGTTTTTGTGCAGGCTCTGTCCGAAAATCGTCACAAGCCTGTAACATCATACAGGCAAATATACCATACTGAATATTTCTTCTTATTATGGTTTTTTCCATTTTTTCTCGTTTCATATATTTATTGCAGGAGAATTAAAACTACAATAATTTTCAGAGTTAACAAAATAATTTTCTAAGGAATTATTGCCATTCTTAAGAGCGGATTCATAAAAGCATCATATTGACTTAAAAAAGAGTATAAAAAATCGGCATTTTTCATTTATCACTTAACACTTTTTTACCCAAATAATGTCCGGATATTT
>CAZVTW010000030.1:0-1999 GCA_964629805.1 uncultured Bacteroidales bacterium
GAAATCCCGCACCTTAAAATAACCGGAAGCACGGAAATAACCAACCAGCGCATCGAAATAGCGAATGCTTTCCACATTGGAAAACACTCCTTCAAACTTTTGTAGAAGACTATTGCCGTCCTGGTTTGTAAAAAATTTCGTGCTCATTGTTGTTTTAGTTTATTTTCAACCATCTTAAAAGCCTCATTAATATGGCTTTCATCTTTCACCAAATCATAAATTTGTCCAGCCAACCATAATGTCAGTAGTTCATCTTTATCTGTATTAAATAATTCAGCCAGCTTTAACACCTGCTCTTTCTTTGCTCTTCTTTCTCCCCGTTCAATTTTACTGTACATTGGTGTGTCAACTTCCAGTCCTGCTGCTAATTGTCGTTGTAGTAGGCCTTTTTCTTCCCGAAGTTCCCGGATTCGTTTTCCTAAAAACATGGCTATTGTATTTATGACTTGTCAATAATTGGCTAATTTAAGAAAAGAAAGTCAATAAAAAGAAAACAAAAGAAGAAAAGTTATTATCCACTTTTCAACAGGATAGGAAATAGGATTCATAGGAAACGTAGGAAATGGGATTTTACTTCCGATAAATCCTACGTTTCCTATTTTCTACTTTTAACTTTTGTGTAGCTGTTATGCTCGTGATTTAAGAGTTTTGGTTTAAACTGAGATTAGTACATTACTTCCCGATACAGAACTTCGCAAATATATTCCCCAATACTTCATCCGTAGATATTTCTCCGGTTATTTCACCGAGGTAGTGGAGTGCTTGGCGGACATCCTGGGACAGAAAATCGCCTGAAATGCCGGTTTCAAGTCCTTCTTTTGCCCGTTCAAGGGCTGAAAAGGCATGTCCAAGCGCTTCGAAATGGCGTGTGTTGGTTACAATGGTTTCATGCCTGCTCAGGGAGCTGTAATGAACTGTTTCAAGAAGGGCATCCACAAGTTTCTCAATTCCCTGTTGCTGTTTTGCTGATATAAAAACCAGCTTTTCTTCTTCAGAGATGATGTTAAAGGAATTTTTTATGAATTTGGCCTCAAGTTCTTCTTTCGGTATAGTGTCTGTCTTGTTGACAACAATGATTATTTTATGTTTGTCGGTGAATTTAAGTTTCCTTTTGTCAATATTTGCTTTGATTGCATCCGGGTTGTTTGCTGCATCAATCAAAATGAGCACAATAGCCGATTGTTCTATTTTCGAATGTGTACGTTCAATGCCCAGCGTTTCTATTTTATCGGTGGTATCGCGTAATCCGGCTGTGTCAATAAACCTGAACTGGATACCATTGATATTAATAACATCCTCTATGACATCCCGCGTGGTTCCGGCTATCTCCGAAACAATGGCCTTATCTTCGTTTAAAAGTATATTCAGCAATGTGGATTTTCCAACATTTGGTTCGCCTGCTATGGCTACAGGAATACCATTTTTGATGACATTACCCAGCTCATAAGAATCAAGCAGTTTTTTAATGAGTGATAGTATCTTGTCTACCAGTTTTTTCAACTGGCTTCTGTCTGCAAATTCAACATCCTCTTCGGAAAAGTCGAGTTCCAGTTCAACAAGTGAAATAAAATCTATCAATTGTTTCCTGAGTTTTTTTATTTCACCGGAGAAACCACCGCGCAACTGATTCATAGCAACCTGCCGGGATGCCTCGGATGTTGAAGCTATCAAATCGGCTACGGCTTCAGCCTGCGATAAATCCATTTTGCCATTCAGAAAAGCGCGCATTGTAAATTCTCCGGGCTCGGCTGTACGTGCTCCGTGTTTGATAAGAAGCTGCATGATTTTTTCCTGGATGTGCACTGATCCGTGGCAGGAGATTTCTGCCGAATCTTCACCTGTATAAGAGTGTGGACTCCTGAACAGGCTGACCATCACCTCATCAATCACCTCGCCATTTTCTGTTATCTTACCGTAGTGTATCGTATTGGCCTTTTGAGAAGAGAGCTGTTTATGCTGTTGTGAACTGTGAAATATCGTATCACAGATATCAATTGCT
>CAZVTW010000030.1:2099-14991 GCA_964629805.1 uncultured Bacteroidales bacterium
CTGCCACAAACCGACCCTCTCCTTCAAGCTTCTTTAACAGTAACACCTTGTTATTCTGAGCGAAGCGAAGAATCTGTATATAATTTATATTTTTAATCGGACAGTAGTGAATTATTTTATGAAAAATGCCAATATACATCAAAAAATAAAAATCAATAAAACAATATCAAGGCGCAAGCTATCGTTTAATCCCGGAATCCTGACACATGATTACAGGGAAAAAGATTTAAGGGAACCTTGAAATGCTTAGATCATTAAAATTAAATCGTTCAATAACAATTGTCAAAAATATTACAATTTAATTTAATGTATACATTCTTTTAACATAATCTTAGTAAATATCATGTTTAGAACTTCTATCTTCACAACTTTTTTGTTATGTTTGATGTTTTGATATGAGAACAAATAAACAAACAAATGAGCATACTGGTTAATAAAAATTCAAAAATCCTGGTACAGGGGTTTACCGGAAAGGAAGGTACTTTTCATGCCGGACAGATGACAGAGTATGGCACCAATGTCGTTTGCGGCGTTACACCCGGGAAAGGTGGAACACCCCATCTAAACAAGCCTGTTTTTAATACGGTTGCCGAAGCTGTGGAATCAACCGGGGCTGATGTGTCGGTTATTTTTGTGCCACCACCGTTTGCCGCTGATGCCATTATGGAATCGTCAGATGCCGGTGTTCCGCTTGTTATAGCCATAACCGAAGGAATTCCCATTGCTGACATGGTTAAAGTGAAGGAATTTTTGGCATCCACACAAACAAGACTTGTCGGGCCCAATTGTCCAGGCGTAATAACCCCTGAAGAGGCAAAAGTGGGTATCATGCCGGGTTTTATTCACAGGAAAGGGACAGTTGGTATTGTTTCCCGGTCCGGTACTTTAACATATGAAGCAGTTGACCAGGTTACGAAATCAGGTCTTGGCCAATCAACATGCATCGGCATAGGTGGCGATCCCATTGTTGGGACATCCATCCTGGATGCTGTCAAGATGTTTATGGACGATGTTGACACAGAAGGAATTATCATGATTGGCGAAATTGGCGGGAACATGGAAGCAGAAGCAGCCCGTTGGATCAAAGACAACGGGACGAAACCTGTAGTTGGCTTTATTGCCGGACGAACAGCGCCCAAAGGCAGACGCATGGGCCATGCAGGAGCTATTATCGGTGGGGCAGAAGATACGGCAGATGCTAAAATGAATATCATGAAAGAGTGCGGTCTGCATGTTATTGAGTCCCCGGCTGAAATTGGAAGTTCGATTGCACAGTTCATATAGTCATCAGTTCATACAATACAAACAAATTAGTTTTAATCATAAATATATTGAAAAATGTTAAAAAGAACAATTTCTCTGATTTTTCTGAATGTTTTGGTCGTTGCTCTTACAGTGCCATATGCCTGCGGGCAACTGGATTATGCCCTGAAAAGGAATAAAGCCTTTCAGAACACAGAACCTTACGAGGTAAAAAAGTATGATTTCACCAGGCACAATAAAAAGAAACATGCTAAAAATATTATTCTATTTATTAGTGATGGTATGGGTATTTCACAATTTCACTCCGGGCTGGTCGCCAACCGGAATTCGCTCTATGTTGAGAATCTACGCTATATTGGTTTTACAAAGACCCAGTCTGCCGATGATTTTATTACGGATTCAGCTGCGAGCGGAACAGCCATTGCCTGTGGTAAAAAAACATACAACGGAGCTATTGGCGTTGATGCTGATACGAATGCAGTAACAAATATTGTTGAACTGGCGGAAAAACAAGGACTGTCTACCGGGTTAATTTCAACATCTTCAATAACCCATGCTACACCAGCATCCTTTATTGCTCATAACCCGACAAGAAAAGATGATGAAGGAATAGCTGCTGATTTTTTAAAGGTTGATATAGACTTGTTTATAGGTGGTGGCATGAAATATTTTGAAAACAGACGTGATGACCGGAATCTTCTAAAGGAACTGGAAGAAAAAGGCTATGATGTATATGATGAGATAGATAAAATCAAGGATGAACAAGGAAAGAATATTGCCTGTCTGGCAGATAAGGGCCATATGCCTGCCATGCCTGATCGTGGCGACTATTTGCCACAGGCTGTTGATATTGCACTTAAACGGTTATCGCAAAATGAAAAGGGTTTTTTCCTGATGGTTGAAGGGTCTCAAATAGACTGGGGCGGTCATCAAAACAACACAGAATACATAGTCCGTGAGATGCTTGATCTGGACAAAGCCCTTGGTTTAGCCCTTGATTTTGCACATGAGAGTGGTGAAACACTGGTTCTGTTTACGGCAGACCATGAAACCGGCGGTATGGCCCTTGCAGGCGGAGACCCGGAGAAGGGTATTATTGAAGGTGAATTTACCTCCAAACACCATTCAGGCGTAATGGTGCCGGTATTTTCAGCAGGACCTGGTTGTGAAAATTACATCGGAATTTATGAAAATACTGATTTGTTTTTTAAAATGCTTGAAACATTAGAAATATCACCATTATGAAATCATTAAGCTTATTTCCTGACGAGGAGCAAAGCAAGGAGCCCCTCAAATTTACTAATAAATGGGGAAATATATTTTATATCAAAGCAAGAAAAACCAAAACCGGCAAAACAACTTTTGTAATTACAAAAACGCTTTCTAAAGATTGTATTTCAAAATTGCCGGATTCATATGAAGTAGTAGAAATACCAACGTCAGGACAATTTGTTGTCCGAAAAAAAGAGCCCACACAATATACTGACCAGGAAATTAAAGTAATTGAAGATGAGGTAAAAAGGATTAAAGATTTGCATGATTACAAACTAGATATTCGTGGAAATACATTATCGATTTTTGTTAAAATGGAATTCGATACATCTGCAGCAACAGAAAATTCATCTTTATTATTGATCGCAAAAGGTATGGTTGAAAAAATGAAAAATTATGAGGAACTGATGCGTATTCAACTTGAAATAATTGGTAAAGAGAGGGAATACACTTTTCAGCGTTACAATTTCCTGGGGAGGTTTGATGACTGGATGGATATTGGTTATGGTGATGACCTGGAAGAAATGGCAAAAAAATACATTCCCCATATCGGTCAGGATAGTTATTATGAGCTGTATTAGAATTCAAAAGCAGAAATTCTCATTTTCTTTTCAATTCCTTAAGGCCGCTAAATAATCCTGCAACGGCTGCAAGCCGCGATGTTTAATTTTTAAAGAAATATATCCATCTGGTCTGATGAGATAGTATCCGCTGTTCCGGATTCCTGATTGCCTGAATATTTTGTTTTGGTTTTTAGTAAAAACAATTGTTTCCACAGCGAGAAATTCGCTGTAGCGACTTTCTATTTCTTGGAGTTTGGATTGTATGCTTGCCAACTTTTGTTTATTCTTACAAAAAAAGAACAAAGTAAAATAACCCTGGTGTAGGGAGTCCTGTAAGTTATGTCTTATACCTTGCTCATCTCTCCATTCTAAAAAAGGCCAACGTTCTCCTTTTGACGGGCCTTTGGAAAGACCTGTGATAGTCAGGCCTGCTTGGACATGATAACCCACCTTTGTCTGAGATATAGCCCTGAAAAAATTTCTTTTCAGAAACTTTTGTCTTATAATTGGTTTGAATACATACAAAAGCCAGGGTAATATTTTTGTACGTAAAAGCCTGTTATAAGAGTCTTTTCCAATGGCAATATCAAAATACCGGTCAGTTGACCGGATCAGACGGCCGGCAACCTGTCTTCTTTCCTGGTTGTAAGTAACCATGAATTTTGGGTTGATGTTATGTTTTAGCACAAAAGCGAGCTTCCAGGCCAGGTTGTATGAATCCTGCATCCCTGTATTCATTCCCTGTGCACCAATTGGTGTGTGGACATGGGCAGCATCGCCAACAAGAAAACACCTGCCTGCGCTAAATGTACCGGCAAGATAAGTGTTTGGATAAAAAACAGAAAACCATTGGGGTGTATGTAATTCGACGTTAATTAGTATCCTGTCCCCGAAACCCTCCTGAATATCTTCAAATCTGATTTGTTCCCTGCCAATGATATTTTCAGGAATAACACTGTCAATTCGCCATTTATCTTTTCCGAGGGAAAAAAAACCGGCTATGCTTTTGTTCGAAATTGAAAAAATGATTTCATTCCCTACATCATGAACAGGTAATGAATGATGTTTTTTTTCATGTATCATGGTTTTGCGGATGTGACAATCACTTACAACAAGTGGAAAGGAGCTTCTTTTTCCATGCCACGGGATATTCAGTGTTTTACGAACAGTGCTGTGCATACCGTCTGCTCCAATGAGATACTTTGATGTAACATGTTCTGTTCTTCCGTCTGAGAATTCGATTTCAGAAATAACAGAATGTTTATCCTGTTTCAAATCTACCAGGGTGGTATTTCTTTCTATACACACACCGTATCTCTCGAGATACCGCTGCAATAATTTTTCGGTGCAGGTTTGTTTTAACATAAAGATAAAAGGGAAATCCGATATACCTTCTCCCATTGAACTAATGCTAAGTCTGAAAATTTTTTTCCCGTTGTGAATGACGGTCATATATTCAGCAATTTTACCTTTTTGCAAAGCAAAATCTGCAATCCCCATTTGTTTAAAAATTTCAAGGGAGCGGGCTTGTACTAACAAAGCGCCTGAATAGCCGGTTTTTCTGTCTTTTTTATCAATTATTCTGAAGGGGATACCATAGAAAGCCAGCCAGCATGCTGCCATTAATCCGGAAGGGCCTGCCCCGGCAATGAGCACATTTGTTTGATTGTTTTTCATGTGTTAAAAAATTCGTTTAATCCTCTACTGAGTAGAAGCAGTGTCCCGACCAAGTCGAGATACCTTATCTTTGTCCCGAAATCTTTGATTTCAAGGATAACCGACTAAAGATCGTTATGTCCTGAAATTTTCTATTTCGAGGATAATTGAATAAATTGTGGTATATCACCATCATATCAGCCATTGACTGTTTCATTCGCTTCAGCAATGAGTAAAAACCGGAATCCCATGTTGGTTTTTATCCGGAATTCAGAAACACCGGCTTTTTGCAATAGCTGTTTTATTTCAGATATTTTAAAACCCCTCAAAACAGAAACCGGTCCGTCGTTTTTTGCAAGCGGTGTGGCGTGAGCCAGGCTGGTAAATGCAACAGAACTGTAATATGAAAAAGGCGAACGGATCAGGTCATGTATCACAAAACCAAGTTTAGAATACCGCTTTAACTCACCTATAACATGTTGTAACTCATTATCTGTGAGATGATGGCAAAACAAAGAACAAAAATAAATATCAACATGCTGTTTTTTTGCCAAATACGCTTCGTATCCTTCATGTATAGCTGTGATTTCAGGATAATTCCTGCAATGCCGCCTCATGTAGTCTATCGCATCGGGATTTTTATCAATGCCGGTAAAACGCGCACGGATATTTTTTTTCCTGGCCCATCTGGCTATATATTTCAGGGTATCTCCGCTGCCACATCCAAGATCGACCATATGAAATTCCCGGTCGTTTGATGTCAATAGCTTACGAATAGCCCTGAGATTGAGGTAATGTCCCCCTGTATAACGATTCAGAAAATCCAGTTCTTTCAGATTTTTAAACAACAAATTTTTCGGAATTTTCTGTTCATCTATCCATTCTTTTTGCTTTGAACGATTTATAAACTTTTCACCCATAATGAAAAAGTGTTGTTTCAATGCTTAAACCAGGCCCAAATCCTATACATAAAATCTTTTCATCCTGTTTAACGGGCGCTTCAAGATATTTCTTAAGAACAAAAAGAATGGTGGGAGAAGACATATTGCCAAAGTTGTTAAGTGTTTGATAAGAATATGCAAGTTCATCATATGTAAAATTCATTTTTTTTCTGATTTCATCCAAAATCTTTTTACCTCCCGGGTGAATGGCCCATCCATGTATCTCGTTTCTGTCTGTCTGATAATATATTGATGCTTTATCTGTGATGTTATGTATCTCATCCCCGATAAAAGCGGGAACACCGGCATTAAGTACCATCTCAAAACTTAAAGGATTGACATTCCAACCCATGAGGTTTTTTCCGTTAAACAAAAGAAGTGAATAAAAATCCTGCATCATCAAACCTTTACGTCCGTTGGAATCTGAAGTAACCAGTACTGATGCTGCACCATCGCCGAAAATTGTATTTGACAATAAATTATCCGTGTTATTTTTGGGCCGGAAGTGTAATGTGCAAAGTTCTACTGAAACGATCAAAATTTTCGCTTCCGGATTTTGATAAGCAATGAGGCTTGCTGTCTTGAGTGCATAAAAAGCAGCATTACAACCGAGAAAGTTGACTGCTGAATGTGGAATATCTTCTCTCAGACCCAGTTTTTCAATTATTTCAGCGCTAAGACCAGGGGCATGAAGGCCTGTACATGTCACAGTGATAAGATGGGTTATCTCACCGGTATTTACGTCCACAGGAATTAATGTATTGTGAATAGAGTCAATAGCAAGATTGACAGACTCATTTTTATAAAAGTCCATCCGGGTTTCAATGTCAGGCGGTGAGGCATTTTCATGAAAAAAATCATGATTTTTTATCAGCCCGAAATCCGGTAAAACCGAATATCTTTTTTGAATCCCGCTTTGACGGAACAACACGCTCAGTTTACGGTTATCTGTAGCGTTATCATAAGCCTGTTTCATAAACTCAAGTATTTCTTCCTGGTTGAAACAGTATCCCGGTAAAGCTGTCCCGATTGAAATGATTTTACCTGCCATATCAGAACCAGACTTTGTTGTTATAAATAACCAGAATAAGAAAATACAAATTCATGCTAAATGATGATATTTTGTTCATTGACATGGTATTTTCAAAATTCGCCTGTTTAATATCCCTTCTTACATGTTGAAACCATTTTGACATATGCACTGCCATGACGGTAATGAAAGGAAGGAAAAAGAATATGGAAACGTATTGGTGTCCGGTATAAAAATGTAGCATCATCAGGATGGTAGCAAGAAAAAACAATACACCGGAAAAAACAAAAGTTCCGTTGTAACCGAGCAGATAGCTTAAACTTGTCACCCCGTCTTTTTTATCGCTTTCGTGCTGGTATATTTGTGTCAAAGGATACATACTGCCGATAAACAGACTTGATATGAGCATGCAAATGGTATTTTGAACATTCCAAATTTCCAAGAAAGAATGACCTGTAATTGCCATAGTAGACACCAGGTAAATAAATCCGCCCTGGAAAATAAAAACAGTTATGTAACCAATGACAGGAAATCTTTTTAAACGGATTTGACGATAGCTGTAAGCCCTTGACATCAAAATAAATATCATGATTAAAACAGAAAAGGTGATTGAAATGTATAAACCAAGTACAACAGCCAGGACATCAAAAATCAATGTGGTGTAATATAGATTTTTGTTAACAGGTGGCGGGTGTTTTATTCCGCCAATACTGAATTCATCCTTATCCTGGTAACTGTTATATCCATTACTTGCGGGAAAGACAAGTACATGCAAAATAAAAAATGAGAATGCAGTATCAATGCGGTTGATGGTATCAGCCTGGCTCAAAGCAAACATAAAAACAGGCAGAAGGAAAAAAGAGAACGGAAAACGAAGGTGCTTAAGGGTGCTTCTGTCAACCAGCAGATATATTTTATTTTGATTCATGCATATATACTTTATGTATTAACTCAAACACCATATTTACCATAAAGTTCATTTCCATTGTGTAAAACAAATCAGTATATGCCGGCTATATGCTGAGCGGGCATAACATAACTTTTCAAAACAAAATAAAGTACTTATTTGCAGTTGGTTATGGTTTTTAAAAAAGGTAAGTTATGCCCAGTCGAAGTATAATCCTTACTACATCATCCTTAATATTCTCTTAGTCCGGCCTCAATATATTCTTTTTGCCAGATATCGAATAAGTCTTTTTCTGTCGGTTTTTCCGGTGGTTCCCCGGCAAAAAGATTTTCAACTGACATTATCAATGCATCCTCCTCTAATCGTTTTTGCATGATGGTTGTGTTGTTCAGATAATAAGATTTATCACTAAATCGTAATGGAATGGAAGTGTTCATTGTGGTATATTGGGGTTTTTTGGAAATGCTTGTCCATTCATATGCCAGGAATGCAGGATTATAATTCCTGGTGAAACCCTGCTCTGTGATATATGCGCCTTTAAAGGCAGCTTTGTTTCCGATTCGTCTCCTGAAACCGGCTTTCTGGAATCTGTTTTTAAAGTGAAAGGAGCAATAATTAATACCTATCGGAATATCTTCCGCCCGCGCAAAGTTTAGTATTTCCAGTGCTGCAAGTTCTGACTCCAGGACAACAGGTTGCTCGGCCGGAATAAATGTGTACGGATGCTGAGTCAATTTAGGAGCATTGTGGTCAGTCAGTCTCAATTGATGAAGATTTAGATTGGTGACACCAAGTTTTACCATATCAGGCAAAAGACTTTTGATTCGTTCTTTTTCTTCAGGAACAGCAGGTATCTCAATTGTAATGTTTTCTATACAACCCGTCGCATGCCGGATGTTATCGAGTTTGTATGAAGTGGCCCCGATATCAAACCTGACTTCGTTGAGACCGGCAGCAGCCAGTTCACAGTATTTTTGCCTTGTCCCCAATATGCCATTCGTATACATCCAGATATACAAATCCGGGGTACACCATTCCCTGACATGTTTGAGATAATCAAGAGTCCTGTCAAAGAACAATAAAGGTTCTCCACCGCTGAAACTGACACCGGAGAATCCGAAATGATTAATATAATCAACGTATCTGCCAGGTGTTTCAAACAATAAACTTTGGGTTTGAGGCTGGTCATCAGCTTTTTGTGATGCAGGACAGTAGAAACAGGCAGCATTGCACTTTCCGGTGATAAACAAACAACTCCAGAGCCCCTGCCCACAAAGCAGACAACCTTTTGAAAGTTGTTTATGGTAAGGTTTCGTGCTTTTGAATAACAACCGGATGTCAGGACAGGATAGGAGCCTGTCCCTCTTTTGCTGAGCTTCAATGGCTTCATACTGATTAATCCAGTGTATGTCGGTATAGGCTGAAAATCTGAGCCTGTTTGTATTAACAAGCTCATTGAGATACAAATAATAAGCTTCCATGAAAAAAAAAAATTATGATGAGGTAAATGACAGGACGAAAAATCTGAAGTATAGCTACAGTTCGGAGAAAATGTAGAGAAACATCAACAGAATTTTCAGATTGCTGAATCCTGCAAAGCGTTGTAATATGATTTTTAATTTTTTCATTCCAGGTTTGCAAAGATAAAGAAAAACACTATATCAAGTTATAAAAAAATCAAAAGGAGATGACTAGAAAAATTAAATTATCATGAAATCACACATACATGGTACGGCATGTTCAGCCAGAACGGGCTCGAAAGTGAATCTGTAAATGTTATGAGAAAACTTTGGAGCGAAAAAGAACTTAAAAATACTGCACCCCGGGTAAAAGAACTATTTATAGTTGGAAAACCAAGACAGGTAAATCTTTATTTGGAGACTGGCAAACAATATACAGCCAGACTGGAAGCTTCTGATTCTGAAGATGAACTCACCTATTACCGGGAAATAAAGCCAGAGGTGGAACCGGCTCCATATGCAGGTATCGGGGAAGAGCCTGCCAAACCCCTAAAAGGTTTGATTAATAATATAAAAAAATCTGAAATTACATTTCAGGTCCCGGTAGAAAAAGGCGCTTACAGGCTGTTTGCTTATGCTTATGACGGACAGGGACATTGGGGATATGCTAATTTTCCTTTTTATTGCAAATAAATATTAAAATTCAAGATATAATAAAAACTAACAAGCATTTAATCCTAAGTGGGATTATTTTTACCCTGGTTTTATTTATCTGGCCGGTTTTTATGGGCCTTTTTCAGCAGTAACATCTTGTCATTCTGAGCGAAGCGAAGAATCAGTATATAGTTTAAATTTTTAGTCGGACAGTTGTGGTTTTATTCTTTTTCAGTTTCAGAGTGCAATCTCATATGAGTCCACTCCTAAAAGCCTCTTTGTTGTCAAACTTTTTGCAATTTGTCTCGATTGAGATAACGTCATTTGACATTGAAAATGCCAAGCTGACTTTATCTGAGTTTATGCCATATGCCTGAGAATCAATGTCAATTATTTTTTGACAGTCATATGGCACAAACTATAATCGAGACTCCGGCTCAAAAATCACAAATGCCCCCGACAATTTATGAACGAGGGGAGACTCAATTTTGACAAAAATTGTACTATTAGGAGTTGACTCATCATATTACTCTTAAAAAACTAGAATACAAACTATTTACACAACACCCTGTGCCATCATAGCATCAGCAACTTTTATAAAGCCTCCTATGTTTGCTCCTTTGACATAGTTGATGTATCCCGTCTCAATATGACCATATTTTACACATGTATTATGAATATCCGCCATTATTTGTTTTAGTCTGCTGTCCACTTCCTCTCTGGTCCAGGGTAAACGCATGGAATTTTGAGACATCTCAAGACCCGAAACAGCTACTCCGCCGGCATTGGCAGCCTTGCCAGGACCGTAAAGAATTTTTTCTTTCTGAAAAATGTTAACAGCTTCAGGTGTGGAAGGCATGTTTGCTCCTTCAGAGACGGCTATGCAGCCATTTTTTGTTAGCATTTTTGCATCTTCTTCATTGATTTCATTTTGTGTGGCACAGGGAAAGGCAATATCGCATTTTATATTCCAGGGTCTGCTGTCTTCAACATATTTTACTTTGTATTTTTCTGCATATTGTGAAATTCTGCCTCTTTTAAAATTTTTCAACACTTTAACATATTCAAGTTTTTCTTTATCAATACCATCAGGGTCATAAATATAACCTGAAGAGTCAGATAAGGTAACAACTTTAGCTCCCATTTCAATGAGTTTTTCAGTTGCAAATTGGGCTACATTTCCTGATCCAGAAATTGTTGCTGTCATTCCTTTGAGACTGCCATTATTTCTCTTTATCATTTCATTTGCAAAATAAACAGCTCCATATCCGGTGGCTTCCGGACGAATCAGGCTTCCTCCCCAACCAATACCTTTACCTGTCAAAACACCAGTGAATTCATTTTTTATCCTTTTATACTGACCAAACAGGTATCCGATTTCCCTTCCGCCAACACCAATATCTCCGGCAGGCACATCTGTGACATGCCCAATATGCCTGCATAACTCCGTCATAAAGCTCTGACAAAAACGCATTACTTCATTATCAGATTTTCCTTTCGGATCAAAGTCAGAGCCACCTTTTCCACCCCCCATAGGAAGCGTCGTCAGGCTGTTCTTGAAAACCTGTTCAAAAGCAAGAAACTTGAGTATACCCAAATTTACAGTGGGATGAAATCGCAATCCTCCTTTATATGGGCCAATAGCGCTATTCATCTCAATCCTGAACCCCCTGTTGACATGAATTTCTCCATTATCATCCGTCCACGGGACCCTGAAAATTATTATCCGCTCAGGTTCAGATATTCTTTCAAGAATCTTTGCCGTTTTGTATTCCGGGTTTTCATCAATAAAAGGCATCAGGGATTCAAATACCTCTTTTACTGCCTGGTGAAACTCGCTTTCACCAGGATTTCTGGCAATAATTTTTGCCATAAATTCATCCAAACTTACACTCATCATGTTCTTTTATATTTAAAAATTGATTATTGAGAAAAAAAAGGGAAGTCCTCCAAATTATTTATATAAAGAAGGTATATAAAAAATTACTGGATTAAATGGCGGAGAACTTCCTTAACCATAAGCTAAAGGTATGATTATAAGAAAAAACCTTAAAAAAAATGTGTGCTTTTTCAGTGAAACACGTATGAAATTCAGTGAAACTCTGATATTGGCGGATGAAGTTGAGTCTTTTATATATCAATAATATTATTCCTAATTCCAAATTTAACAAGGTCAACAGATGTTTTTAGTTTTAATTTTTGCATAATATGGTTTTTATGTGATTCAACAGTCCGGAGACTGATGTACAATTTTTCTGCAATCTCTGCATTGGAGTAGCTTTTGCCCCATAACCTGAGAATTTCAGTTTCGCGATCGCTGAGTGAATGTACACCGTTTCGACCAGTATCTGGTGAAGTCAAATTCGATATATAATTATTGACCAACAACTGTGTTATTGAATTGCTATAATAATCATATCCGTTTCGCAGTGAATATATGGCTGTTATGAGTTCTTCCCTGTCAGTGTCAATGGTGAGAAAACCTTTTGCTCCAGCCTTAATGGATTTTATGACCCAGGATTCCGTTAAGTTTCGTGAAACGACAAGAATATTGATTTTTGGGCAAACAGATTTAATGGCTTTGATGAAATTATTTGTTGGAATGCTGACGAGATACATATTCAAAATAAGGACATGAACATGTTTTAATCTCAGTGAATCTAACAAAAAGTCTTTTTCACTCACGGTCATTACAATCTCCATGTCCTCTATATCATTCAACAGAGAACAAAATCCCTGTCTGATAAGTTTGTGTTCATCATAGATAGCAAGGTGAATCTTATTCATACCATTTTTATATTGAGTGTTCAATTACCGCCAGTCTTTGTTTTCCGTTTATTTTTATTGCCAGAGGCTTACTGAATCGTACATGTTTAAAAAAAGTTGTATGGTTCAGCACTTTTTGTTTATCCAGGATTTTCCATCTGATGAAATCATTTTTAGATGAATCCTGTACAGCAAAATAACCTATATTCATAGATGTGATGTTATGGAAAAAATGCGATCCCAATGAGGAATCAAGCGGATAATTTGCCAAAGATATTTCCACAATAATTTTCGCATTAGAAATTTGTGACCATGACACAGGTACTCCAAGAAACGGGTCTCGTGAACCCCATCTGCCAGGGCCAATAAGCACATATTGT
>CAZVTW010000030.1:15091-25526 GCA_964629805.1 uncultured Bacteroidales bacterium
TCCAAGAAACGGGTCTCGTGAACCCCATCTGCCAGGGCCAATAAGCACATATTGTTTTTTTTCTTTGATCATCTGTTTATTTAAGTGTTCAATTTCCGAAACCATTTCCATCGTCTTATGTTTGTTAAATTTATCAGTATCAATAAAGATAACATCTCTGATGGTGTTTATCTCTCCGTTGCCAAGACTGGAATGTGTAAAAAGTATCATGTTTTTTTTATCAAGCTTTTCCAAATCACCTTTGTAGGTTAACTGATAATTAGTCAAAGGTTTAATCTGGAGCAGATAAAATGAAGGGAGGTTATTTTTTGTTTTGTTCAAATCAACTGCATATTCAATCTCTACCGGTGAACCAAGAGCTTCCTGAGTTGAATGCAGCATCATATCAATTGTTTCTGCAAGCGGACAATATTCGTAATTGAGTATATGTGCAAAATTGACTATCCTGGGGCCATTAGTCCTCAATCCGCTGGTTATTCGATCATTCAAAAGATCATATACAGAAGCACAATGTTTTAATGTTCCATGCTTTTCTGCCTCGGAAATATCTAACAAAGTAAGAGAAGCAAGCTCTCCCTCCTTTACAAAATCAATATTTTTTTTATCCATGTCAACAGCATAAAATTCAACCTGGGTGCTATTTATGAGATCCTTTGTTGTGAATATTTCAACATTCGGATATTTAGGCGAGAACCGGTAAGCCTTTCGTCCGTTAACCACATATGCGCCCAGACCAACAGCAGCAACAGCAAATCCCTCTTCGGGTTTCATATGCGACACAGGATAGAAATTATATGATTGAGCTATACCACTGATGTGAGGATAATAATAATTGTCATGTCTGCTTCCGATGAGTTCCTGTAGAACAACTGCCATTTTTTCTTCCTCAATCTTGTGCCCGATTGCCCTGAAATAGGTTCTGGCGCTATCTGAATAGATTGAAGCATAAACGAGTTTAATTGCCGTTTCTAAATTACGAAGGACATCTTGTTGGTCAGCATATTGATTTGGGACAATATAAGTATCAAAAACACCTGCAAAGGGCTGAGTGAATGAATCTTCTGACAGGCTCGAAGACCTCACGGCTATTGGATTTTTTATACTACTGATAAACCCACGGAGTTTTTCAATAAGTGATTCTGATAACTGTCCGCTGGTAAATCTGTTTCTTAATTTCTGATAGGAAATATTACTCCTGATAATGGTTTCGTAGAGATTATTGTTTTCGATAAAAGCCTCAAATTCATCTGTCCCGATAATAATTGTGATTGGAGAACGAATATTAATTTTTTCTGATACAGGAGAAAAGTTCATATTATTGACAAAGGTGTTAATAAAAGCTAAGCCTCTGCCTTTTCCTCCTAAGGAGCCGCCAGAAAAAGTGAAAATATTTTTTTCATCCGGCATTAGTGTTTGATCATAGTTCAGCACTTTACCCCTTCTTTTTTCTTCTCTGTAATTTCTAATGGTTCTGATAAAATACTGTTTAGCTTTTGAAATATTTTCGAAATCGCTCATTCTCAATGGATTTAATGCTTTAGCAAGAGGAATTTCTCCCCTGGACATAAACCATAATGAGAATTGGTTTTCACTGGCATGTAAATAAAAGGATTCATCAGAAATTGTTTCAAGGAGTTTCTCAAATTCAGCCATTGATTTTGCAACAGCTATTTCTTTTCCCTCTTTATTGCGAAAGATAAAATCTCCGAAACCCAGATAGTAGGTTAAAAACTGTTTTAAATCATTTAGCAGGGTTTCGGAGTTTTTATTGATAAAACAAACATCATATTTATCTGCCAGTGCAGCATTCTTGTCCTCAGAAGATTGGAGAACAACAGGCAAATTTAAAATATGTGACTTGACATAATTTATAAATTTGATGCCAGCAGATTTATCTAACCTTCCTTCCTTTTCAAATTCAACGTCAGAAATAACACAAAGTAAATAATCTTTATATTTGTTAAAAATATATACGGCATCTTCATAA
Organism: uncultured Bacteroidales bacterium; assembly: GCA_964629805.1. Lineage (GTDB taxonomy): Bacteria > Bacteroidota > Bacteroidia > Bacteroidales > CAZVTW01 > CAZVTW01. Next base: position 17,079 of record CAZVTW010000030.1, read on the forward strand.
TTCCTTGCTAAAAGGACTTTTGGCCTGGAACGCATTTTCACTATTTTATCTATCTCATTCTTTTCTACTTCAGGAAGTATCTGTTGTATTTGCCCGAAAACAATAGAATAAATCATTTGCAGGTATTTAGAATAATACTGAACAGAATCTTCTACCAACAGTATTATCCTGACCAAGCCGATTCTTGTGTCATTATCAACATTTACCTTATCTTCAAGAGATTTTACAATAGCAAAAAATATCTGGGAATCACCACTCCATAGAAATAATTTATCGATTGAAGGAATTGAAGGAATAAGTTCTTCTAAATAATTGATGTTACTTTTTCTGTTGACCAGGAAGTAGACAGGTAAATCAGATTTTTTCTTTTTTATTTCCCGGCTCATTGCCACAGGTCCGTCCCTGTCTATACCAATCATCAGAATAACCAGATCAAAACTTGCCGTATCAATGAGTTCCAGTGTTTGATCATGAGATGTGGCACAGGTAATCCTGGGAAGCGAAAACAAGCTGTACTGGTATATTTCACCCATAAATTGTTCGAAAAATCTATCTTCATTTTCAAGAATAAAAGCATCATAAAGTGTTGACACAAAGAGTATCTCCTTCACCTTAAACTTCATCATGTCAAGGTAGATATATTTATCAATGGTCTGTTTATTAAAAAATAGCTGAAGTGGCTGCTTATTTTTAACTAAAGAACGTTTGTATTCTTCGTTTTTTTTGCTTTGCTCTTCTTTAATGATGTTCTTACGGTAATATTCTCTCCCTTTGTAATTATTGAGATATCCACATACGAGCCTGGAGATGTTTATTAACAAATTTCGCTCTTCTTTCAGGAAAGGTCCTTCATATCTCGCAGGAAATTCTTTCAGATAGAAAATTTCAATTGTCCCTTTTTTATTATCGATTGTCACAAAATTTTCTGTTTGAACCCATTGTGTCTCCCTGAATTTTTTTGTTGTATAAACCTTTTCTTCATACGTTATCCTTGCCGCCGTATGTCTTGGATATTGCCATGATTTCGGGAGGCTTTGGCATATTTTGAGCAGGGTTTCTTCTACCGGCCGGCCCTGTTCTATGATTCTGGATGTTTGATTAATTGCCCTCAGTTCTTTTAAGCGTTCACGGTTTTCATTCAATAATTTATTAAAAACATTTTTGGTTGCCGAACCTTCAATAAGATGAGACAGATTAATCAATAAATCACGCTCTTCTTTTAAAAACGGGCCTTCATCGGCTGTTGGGAATTCTTTCAGATAGAAAATTTCAATCACTCCTTTTTTTCTGCCGGGTGTCTTAAATTCCTGCTTTTGCGTCCAGATGGTTGCCTGAAAATTGTCACTTTGATATATTTTATTATCAAACTGTATACGAACAACTGTATCTTCAGGATATTGCCAGGCCTGAGGCAGTATTGAACAAACAAGTTGGAGGGATTCTTCGAATGATGAACCCTGATCCAGGATAAGTGAAGTTTGATTGATTCCTTTTATTTCTTTCAGTCGTTCTGTGTTTTTTTTCAATAATTCTTTCAGTGCATTTGCAGAAGCTGTTCCGGAAATAAGTGCGGCCAGATTATCGAGCAGGTCTCTTTCTTCCTTCAAAAATGGTCCTTCCCAGGCATTAGGAAAAGCTTTTAAATAGGCTATCTCAATTGAGCCGTTATTATTATCAGGGGCTTCAAAAATTTGTGTTAGCATCCAGGGAGTTTCTTTAAATCTTTTTGTCCTGAATGTTTTATTGCCATATTTAATTCTGACAGCAGTATAATTTGGATATTGCCAGGCTTCTGGTAAATAATTACAAATCTCCTGTAAAGACTCATCGAGTGATGCTCCTTTTTTAAGGGTTTCTGCTGTCCGGTGAATGCTTTTTAATTCCTTAAGGCGTTCGGAATTATCATAAATAAGACGATCCAGCTGATATTTCGAAATTGCCCCGGTTATTACTGCCAATACTTGTGAAATAAATATATCTTCATTCACTACCTTATTATCAAAGGAACGTCCAATATATTCCCGCGAGTAGTAAACCTCAATACTGCCATTTTTGCCTCCGGGAATCCTGAAGTTTTTTCGCGTCAACCATTGTGTTTCAATGAAATCTTCGTTATAAAATGTATCATTCTCAAATTGTATTTTTACTGAAACATCCTTCTTTGAAGGATATGCCTCTGGCAATAAATTACATATTCCTTTAAGGGCTTGTTCTATACCCGGATTTTTATTTATAAGGGATAGTATATTGCTTAAAGTTTTGTATTGATTATCAATGCTTTCAGAGGAAGTGTTTACCATAATGTTCATTCTGATTTATGTATTATTTAACGTGCTAAAAACTTTTATCAAATCAAAGTATGATTTATCACCATGTTCATTGTGAATACGCGAATGCATATCCTGCATATCAGACAAAACAGAAATAACAGGCTCTAAACGTTCAGGGCCGAATCCTTTAAAAAAGACATCATATATTTTATTCATCCTGATCAGAGCTTCAATAAGGACTTTCTTACCTTCAGATGTGATCGTAATACGTTTACTGCGTTTATCCAGTTCATCTCTCGCTTCTTCCATAACCCCAAGTTTTATGAGCCTTTTTATGATATCTATGCCTGTTGTGTATTCTATCTGATGACGATTTATAATTTCCGATTTTTTCATTGAGGCCTCTTTATTGGCTGTATACAGAAAAGCAAATTCTGTGATGTTATTAATAATAAGTCCTTCAAAAAACTTTTTTGAATAAAATTCGAGATACCTGTTAAGTTTGATGAAGATAAAAACAAATTGTTCCGGCAATTTTGTACCTAAATCTTTTATATCCTTCTCTATTTTGTGCTCATTAAAAGATATTTTACTTTTTTTAGTATCTGAAGATAACCACAAGCCAAATTTACAGAAGTCTGTATTTCCCGTTGTTTCTTCATATTGCTGCCAAAAGTTGATAAGTTGTTGAATATTATCGTATTTGTTTTGCATTTTACAAATAATTATCGTAATTTTAAACAAAAATGAAAACATAATAAATTACTACGAAAATAATATAAATTTTTAAATTATCAACTATGGTTTACCAAATTGTCCCTGAAAAATGTAATAAATGTGGAAATTGCATGGAAGTTTGTATGAATGGAGCGATAATTGATTTTTTGGATTTCTATCAGATCGATCCGGCATGGTGTTTAGAATGTGGCGTTTGTGCTGAATTTTGTTTTGAAAATGCTATTTTTTATGATGGTATTCAAGCCTCGGAATTATTAACAGAAAAAGTTGGTATGGCGGATTCGGAGTATTATGAAAAAATATTTGTTTTTGAATCATGAGAAGAATCTTAGGATAATGAGTTCCTGACTGAATTCTTTTCATATAAATGTGCTTTTCTTTCAATAATACCTCTAATACATGTACGGTTGGATGTACGGCCAGGTTTGCTTTTGATAGGTATAAAATCGGTGTCTGAGTAAAGTGAATATTGCTGACCGTTTTGAAATATCTTCAGTTTATAAAAAGGTATTATCCATGCATATCTTTCATTTTTAACATTGAAGATGATAATAATGCCCTGTGATCTGAGTTCTGTTTGACAGAAAGGCACGGAATTGTGTTGTAATAACTGCTTTATATTTTCACTTACATCAAGCACTATAAAACGCGATGAAGCTTTTATGCAGGATGTAATACGCTTTATAAAAGATATAGGTTTACCTGTCAATAGATTTATCTCCTTTATGCTTTGCGTATCAACAGATGATATATTTAACATTATCATAATTTTTTTGATTTCAGATGTTTACTATCGGGATTATCATAACCATTTTTCAGATCCCATCCCCTGACGGTTGCTCCCAAAACAATACCGGCGCTCACAACAACCAGGTTTTTTATAATATATTGACCTTCAATAGTCAAAGCATACGGGGCAATTCGAAACACCTCCGAGGGAAAAATAAAAACCGGCAGAAAAGTTCCAATCATTTGCAAATAAAGCAATAAAAGGGTTTCTCTCATGAAAATATTTAAAAACAACCCAATGCCAATTAATACTTCCCAGGTAGCAAGACCATAAATAATAGCCGGGGCAGGAACCAGACCAAAAGTTATTTCCTGTATAGTCCGGGTTGCAAGACTCTCAGCCGGACTTAAACCTGGAAAAAATTTCAGGAAGCCAAACCAGAAAAAGATTATTCCAATGCTTATTCTTAATAAGTAGAGTCCGTTTTTAGCCATCCAGGATGTAACAGCTATATCAATTTTGTTAAAGGTTTCTCCGCGTAAGCTCATAATTTTAAAGTTTTAATGTTGATAATCCACCATCCACATGAAAAATCCGGCATATAATCCACAAGCTGCATCCTTATAATTTTCCTGACTATTGATGAATTTCCTCCTATGACTGATATTTTTTCCTATTTTTTAGAAATAATAGCTGCCCAGCCACCGCCTGATGCCAGATGAATTTTCATGGCATCTTTGTTGCTAATTACTTGTTCTATTTTTTCGTAATCCTGTGCCATCCGGTCTGCATTGATGCCGTCGCGGATAATTTCAATATTGTAGTCACCGTCTTGCAGAAAAGAAAAAGAAATGTTGATATCTCTTTCGGTGTCATTTGTCATTGCCCCAATGTACCAGGTTTCACCGTTTCTTCTTGCTAAGGCAAGATACTCAGCCACCTTACTTTCAAAAACGATGGTTTCATCCCAGACAGTTGGTATTTTTGAGATGAATTCCGTACATTCCTTTTCCCTGTAATAATTTGAAGGGTTATCACACAGCATTTGCAGCGGGCTTTCATAAATAACATACATGGCAATCTGATGGCATCGTGTTCCCATACTCATTGGTCGTGAATTTCTGGCGGCAAAATTTTTCATATGTGCATTATCCATAGCTCCCGGTGTATAATCCATCGGTCCGGCAACCATCCTGATAAATGGCAGTGTTACATCATGTTCAGGGGTAATATCTTTGCTCCATTTTGTATTTTCAAGTCCCTTTAGTCCCTCATAGTTTACAACATTCGGATAAGCCCGGCGTAAACCGGCCGGTTTAAACGCGCCATGGTAATCAACAATCATTTCACGTTCTGCTGCTTCCCTGGCAACTTTCTCATAATAATGAACCATATATTGGTCGGCCCGTTGCATAAAATCAACTTTGATTCCCTGAACACCCCATTTTTTGTATAGATCCAGTACCTCTTTCAAATTATCATCAAGGGGTTTCCAGAGTACCCAGAGAATAATACCAACGCCTTTTTCATCACCATATTTGATAATTTCCTCAACATTCACCTGTGGTTTATATCCCATAATATCAGTTGTACTGGTAGACCATCCTTCGTCAAGAATGATGTATTCAAGCCCGTATTCTGATGCAAAGTCAATATAATATTTATACGTTTTGGTGTTTATGCCGGATTTAAAATCAACGCCATAAACATTGAGAGCGTTCCACCAGTCCCAGGCTACTTTCCCTGGTTTGAGCCAATCTGTTTTTTCAGGAATAAGTGGCCTTGAGAGCTGAAAGACGAGATCATTAGTCAGTAAATCATTGTCATTATCGGAAATGCAAAATACACGCCAGGGGAATGTTCGTTTCCCTTTGGTTTTTGCTATGTAATCAGCTTCTTTGAGAATATCCTGATTCCTGTCGGAGACTCCGCCTTCGGGACGGGTTTCCAGGACAACTTTTGGAAATTTAGCTGTAAAGCTTCTTTCTGCTGTTTTTTCCAGAAACAAACACGGATAATCAAATAAATCAGCTTCGGTGACCAAAATATTTATATGCTGGTCTGAGCGGAAAAGGACAGGTAATGAACAGAATTCTTTTTCTTTAATCGCCGAAATTTTTTTCTTCAGATATAATCTCTCATAATGAGAAATAAGTGACTCTTCCTGTGGAAAATAACTGATGAAATCACCTGGAAAATGTATTTCAGCCTTCTCTGAAACAACCTCAATTTCATCACGTAAAGAAGTTTCAAACCGATAGGCTATCCCGTTATCATAAGCTCTGAAATATATCTTGTATTTTTTTTTAAAAGTAAGCTCCAGTTCATTGCACACATCTTTGACTGTTGATGATATAGTCGGTACGACAGCAGTATATTCTTCATTTATCTTATTTGTCTTACTTCTTCTTAACACAGGTTTTAAACCAAGCACCCTATCGTCTGTTTCAAGTGATATCAGGTTCTTATCCATGATCTGCTTGTCTTTATAAAAAGCCGACCATGTGATATTTTCATTGACATGTATCACTACTCTTATTTCACCTTCAGGAGAGAGGACTTCAATATCTTTTGAGAACAATGAGTTTATTGACATTAAAAATGTAATAATGATAAGGAAAAAAGATGTTTTTGCATTCATGATTTTTTCTTTTTAGGGTTTTGGTCGCAAAAATAGAAAAAAAGATGAATTGTAGAGGTTTTATACAAGATATTTCTTTACGATATCAATCAATTCCGCTTTTTTTATCGGTTTGGAAATGTAATCATCACATCCGGTACTAAGCGCTTCTTCCTTATCCGTTGTCATGGCATAGGCAGTTTGTGCCACTATCGGAACATCAGACCGGATTTTTTTTATTTCTTTTGTTGCTTCATACCCGTTCATAACCGGTAGTTTAATATCCATCAATATAATTTTTATATCAGCCCTTTGCCTGCAAATTTCAACAGCCTCCTCCCCGTCTTTGGCATGCAGAATTTCAAGGTTCATTACTTTAAGGACTTCCTCCATATACAAAAAATTAACTTCTTCGTCTTCAACCACCATAATCACAGGAGATATAGATGATTTTTCTGTGGAGGGTTTGGAGACAATACTTTTAGAGACTTCTTGTGTGAATGGAATAGAGAAATAAAAATTTGTTCCTTTGTTTTCCTCAGATTCAAACCATATTCGACCTCCAAGCAAACCAACCAATGACTTGCATATGGATAAGCCCAGACCGGCGCCTCCATGTTGCCTGTTAAGCCCTGTTTCTCCTTGCTGAAAGCGTTCAAATATTGCTTCATGAAGGTCCTTTCGTATGCCAATGCCTGTGTCCCTGACAAAAAATTCAACAACATTATCTCTTAATTGATAGCCAAATTCGATATAACCGGCTGATGTAAATTTCAGAGAATTATTTATCAAATTATTCAATACCTGTTGTAATTTCATTTCGTCGGTTTTGACAAAACCTGATTCATCAGGCAGGGATTTTTTGGGATACAGGCTAATGCCATTTTTCTGTGCCTGTGGTTTAAAAAATGTATAAGTGTCAGAAATAATTTTATTGAGCGATACATTTTTAAATTGCACTTCCATCTGGCCGGTTTCTATTTTGGATATATCAAGAATATTGTTGACAATGGTCAATAATTGCTGTCCGCTGTTTTGAATGATTTCTGAAAAATAGGACCTGTCATCTTCACTGGTGCCTGGTTCATTTAATAACTCCGAAAAACCGATAATACCATTCATAGGTGTTCTAATCTCATGCGACATATTGCAAAGGAAAGCAGTTTTGAGTCTGTCACTTTCTTCTGCTTTTCGTTTGGCTTTTTCGAGTTCAATGTTCATTCTTTGTATTTGTTGCAGGCTTTCCCGTAATTCCTCGTTTATGGAGAGATATTCTTCATTTTTCAGTTTAAGTTCATTCTCAGCATTTTTTCTCTCTGTAATGTCACGGGCAACAATGAGAATTTCATTCACTTTTCCTTTTCTGAAAACCGGTGTTGAATGTATTTCAACAGGATACATATTTCCTCTGCTGTCCGGAAAATTTAACTCATAACGGAAAGTGTTATCATCCCCGCTTTCCCGTTTTTCTTTTCTGATTTGTGTTTCTTCTAATTGCTGATTGGGTGTAAAATCAATGATATTAACACCAACTTTCATTCTATTTTCAAAACCTTTAAAGTCAAGGCCTGCTTTATTCACATAAACAACATTTCCCTCCATGTCATGCAAAAGAATAATATCCTGTGTTGTCTCAGCTAATATTCTGTATTTTTCTTCGCTTTCGCGCAAGGCCTCTTCTGCATATTTTCGTTCCGTGATGTCACGGAATATTATTCCCATCATAAAGCCTTTTTCCGTTCTGATTGGGAAAGCAAACTCTTCTATTGTTTTGTATTCTCCATTTTTCTGTGGAATTGTTATTTCTCTTGTTTTATCTATCCACTCAGCTTCTCCGTTCTTCAGAAATCTTTGTAAACGCGATTTTATGTTTGTATAAAGTGTTTCATTTTTTTTATCTTCAGGAACCAGTTCATACTGAATATCCCATGCAAAGCGTCCAATCGCTTTTTCACCATCAAACCCGACTATTTTTTCCATAGCAGAATTCCATTCATCAATCATCCCCTTCTCATCAATAAACATAATCCCTTCGTGGAGGTTGTCCTGGGTGTGGACAATATTATTTTTATCTCTATTGTTTCCAATAA
>CAZVTW010000031.1:0-16564 GCA_964629805.1 uncultured Bacteroidales bacterium
AGGGTTTTTAATCCAACGAAGAGATCGGACTTTATGGACAGACACTAATTAAAAATTGATAGCTGAGGAAGTCACCATGACCTGCCAGCCATCCGGCAACAGAAGGAACTGCACCGGCAATTGATCCCGGAATGACTGCAAAAACCAATCTTTTTTTCAGGGGTGTATAAACAAAATTATACCATAATACTCCTGAAAGCCCGGCAATGGTCGGAATTGCCCCTGAAAATACAACCAAAACAATATAACCGGCGACGAGTAAAAATAAGACTGTAGCAATAGTAAATTCTTTGGATATTTTTGAAGCAGCAAGAGGCCGGTTTTTTGTCCTTTCCATTTTCGCATCGGTTTGGAATTCCTGCAAATGGTTAAGAACAGAAGAGCCACATGCGAGCAAAAAAATACCTGTCACAGTAAAAATCATTGATATGTCGAAATGGCTTTTAGCTAAGGCATAACCGGTACCGGCGGTTAAAGCGACAAAAAATGAAATCCTGGGTTTTATAAGCTCAGGAATGAATTTTGTTTTTTTTATCAGGGTCATTTGGTGACTTCGTTTGGTACCGCTCATTTAGTAACTCCTTTGCATATTCATAGCCAATTTCAAACATTTCCTCTGCTTTGGATACCTGGAAAGCGCCAAAATTCATCAATTTTGGGGGCTGAATATATAACTGGCACTTATCAACATTGTCTTTCATATTGGCTTCAACGCCAAGAAAAAAAGTCCGTTCAACAATCTTCGGTATACCGCCATAGTTATTATATTCCCGTCGAGGATTGACATATGAACCAATAATGAAATCACACTGATGTAGCAGGGGCTTAACCGGCAATATATCAAAAACGCCTCCATCAACATACGTGTAGCCATCCATGATTACCGGTTCAAAAAGTACAGGAATACTTGATGATGCTATTATTTTGTCGATGATTGTACCGGAATGAAAATAGACAGATTTGCCCCTGTTTAATTCCGTTGCATTGATATAAAGCGGCAATTTGAGCGCTTCAAAAGTTTTTGCCCTCAAATATTCAGTCAGTACTTTTTCAAGTCCGGTCATTCGCATCAGACCACGTTTAGGGATTGTGAGTTTAGCAATGTCAAAAATCCGTTTTCCGATAATAAATTCACGCATTTCATCTGGTGTGTAAACGTCTGCATAAAAGGCGCCGACTATGGCCCCTGCACTACAACCGGAAATAATGTCAGGATAAATATTATGTTCGTTGAGGGCTTTCAATATGCCAATATGGGCAACCCCACGGGAGCCCCCGCCGCTCAAAGCAATACCAATTTTTGTTGATTCAGATAAAAAATCCATCGTATTTTGTGTCCTCAAAACATATTTGCCTCCCAAATGAAAGCAGAGTAAGCAGCAAATCGTAAAAAACGAAACAGTGAAAATAATAAAAACCTGTCCACAGGATATTTAACAGCTCCCACGAGCATACAAATTGCAGAAAAAGGAACCGGTGTGAGCGATGCAACAATGATCAGGTACAAACCGTAATTATTCAGCTTTCGCTCATATCTTCTCAGATAGCGAACTCTGACAAACTTATAAAATCTTGTCGTATTCAAAAATCTGCCAAACAGAAATCCTGCAAATCCTGAAACATAGGACATCACCGATAAAACAGCAATGATATTGGCATAATCATATAGTGTACCGCGCCCAAGTCCCCAGATCATAAACAGTTCGGGCGGGATAATCCCAAAAAATAATTCTGAAGTGAAAAAAACAAGGTATACCAAAAACGTATTACCTGTTATCCTCTCCAGTTTCACAAGAAATTCCTGATCAACATATTTTTTGAAAAGGATAAAAATGGCGATAATACCCATCAACCATATAAATCCTTTTAGCAGATTACTTAATAAAAACCGTGTCTTTTCCGAAAGATTAAACATGTAAGTTATGTATAAAAAATACTTCAAAGATACGAAGTCGTGAGTTTTTTTAAAATATTTATTACACTATTCTTTGACAATCAACAGTGTTTTAATCTATAATTCGTATTTTGGATAACCTTTTGACTATCATAACTAATGGTTGAATGCATTTCAGCATATTATCCTGTCATCTTATTTCAAACATTCAATTCTATTGTTTGTTTATTTACATACTTTTTAAGTATTTTTGAATGCTAATTTTTTGCATAATTGTTGGAGTTAGCTCAAAATCCAATACGTAGTAAACACAATCACTTCAAATTATGAAACAATATTTTTTCATCATTCTTTTTTTCCTTATAACTCTGTCCTTACAGGGTCAGGAAAAAAATTCAGATAATGTAAACAAATCATCAGCCCTGCATATCTTTTATCATCCTCAGTCATCAGCTCTGCATTCTTTTGATAATGATCAATTGAACAAAGCATGCACAAAGCGGAAACAATTAGGTCAGTTTCGTAACCAGGTATTTTCCGGAAAAAATCATTTCTTGTCCGGAATTCAAAACATTGCATCAGCAGATAACGATATTATCAAGGAATTGACTGATCACCTGGAAGAAAATGTGAATGATTCTGCCTATTCCTATTTGTGGGATACTGTGGAAAATGACTGGAAATTGGACTCCCGTACGTATTTTGTCCTGTATCAGAATGGTAACGTTGATTTTTTAGTTGATAAATATGACCCGGGATCTAATTCCTGGAGTGATTATCAAATGCGTTCATGGTCTTATGGGAATTCAGGACAAGAATTTTCTGAAACCTGGCAGTATTTTGATCCGGAAAGTATGGATTGGAAAGAAGGCTTATTTGATTCCTATAACAAAAAAGGGGCTAATGTTGAATTTTTCCTCAAGATATGGAACGATACGATACATCGATTTACTGAAGGTTTTCGTTTTGTCAATCAGTTTGAAAATGACACAAATCTTATACAAAGTGTTGAACAGGAGTGGGAATCTGTTGCCCGGACATGGGTCAACAAATCAAAAAATCTTTTGTCATACAATAATGACGGCATCAGAACTGAATATGTCGAACAACATTATGATCAAAATATTTCCGGGAACTGGGTCAATGATACCCTCATATCATATTCCTATGACGATTTTGGTGATTTACTGGCTGAAACATGGAAATACTGGAATACAGATAACAATAAATGGATCAATTTCTTTAGAGGTACCTATACATATGATGATATAGGAAACCTGACTTCTGAGTTATATGAGAATTGGGATAATGATAAAAATGAATGGATGAAAGATTACAGGTGGACATATGAATACAACGATCAACTCGTGGAGGATAAAGACTTGCTCGAGTTATGGGATGAAAAGACAGAGACCTGGAAAGATAGTTTGAAAGTTACATATGAATATCATGAATCAGGAGAACTGGCTACTTACCTGGAACAGGAATGGACAGGAGACCAATGGGAAAATGCCTATCGTGAGCAAACCGAATACAATAACAACCAGGAACCGGTTATGATAACTTTTGGCCCCTGGGACAACGAAAAAAATGGCTGGCAACAATTTGGCGTTATTGAATATACCTACCATGTACCTGGTGAAATTTCTGAAGAGGTTGTGAAATACTGGAATCAGGATAATCTGACATGGGACATTCAGGCATATGATAAATATGATGAATTTGGCGATAGAGTCGAATCATTTGAAAAACAATGGGATGATGAACTTGATAAGTATGTTGAGGGAACGAGGATATTAAATAACTATCATAATTCCGGTCTCCCCAAAGAGGTAATTTATCAGACTTGGTCAGTTGAAGACCAGGACTGGATCAACCTGGAAAAAATCAAATATTTTTGGGAGGGACTGTCTGTTAACAAAATTCATGATCCTTTCAATCATGTCGTAATATCACCAAATCCGTCAGATGGACATTTTCGTGTCGAGATGCGCGGAGGTAATAATCCTTTGGATTTTCATTGTACTGTTTATGGTCTGTCAGGTATAATTCTTCATGATAAAAAAAAGACAATAAATGGGAATTCTTTTCACATGAACCTTACCGGAATTCCGCCAGGGCAGTATTTTTTACGACTGCATAAAAACTACCATGCAATTGTTAAAGAAATTCAGATTATTAGATAATGTATATGCCATGAACAACAACCGGATAAACATACACCTGATTAGAATTATCGCAATAAGTCTAATTTGTATGCTGTACAATCACAGTGATATTTCAGCACAGCAGGAAAACATTCTTGTATCTGGTAAGGTAACCGATTCCAAAGGCGAACCATTGCCAGGAGTTTCTGTATCAGTAAAGAACACCACCCGTGGAGTCACAACTGACTACGAAGGAAACTACCGGATTGAACTTCCGCCATCACGAAACACACTTGTCTTTTCTTTCCTGGGTATGGAAACACAGGAAATGACAGTGGAAAAGAGTCGTGAGTTAAATGTTTCACTGACTGAAACGGCACAAGCTCTGGATGAGGTAGTTGTGACCGGTTACCAAACTGTGGATAAACGAACTTTTACCGGGTCGGTCGGAAAAGTTAAGAGTGAAAAGCTACAACAGGCTGGTGTCGCTGACGTTGGCAAAATGTTAAAAGGAACAGTTGCCGGTGTATCTGTTGAGGATGTATCAGGTACTTTCGGAGTACCTCCAAAAATCCGGATTAGGGGGAATTCTTCAATTAGCGGAACACAGGAACCTTTATGGGTCCTTGATGGTGTTGTCCTTGACGATCCGGTTGATCTTAACCCGAATGATCTGTACTCAGGCGATCCGGCATCTGTACTCAGCTCTGCCATCAGTGGCATTAATCCTAATGACATTGCAGAAATCGAAATACTCAAAGATGCATCAGCTACAGCCATGTACGGAACGCAGGCAGTGAATGGTGTTATTGTCATCACAACTAAAACGGGCAAAAAAGGTGATTTTAATGTCAATTACAACGGTAACTATTCATTAACCATGAAACCTTCGATTACTCAGTTTAATGTCATGAATTCAAAAGAAAGAATGGAATTTTCTGAGGAATTATATGATAAAAACCTCATGGATTTTGTCATTCTCAACCAATCATACGGAGCTTATGGAAAACTGCTGGAAGATTTGTCAAGGAAAGAAATTACCTGGAGACAGTTTGATTCACTCACACGACAGTACAAACTACACAACACTGACTGGTTTGATGTCCTTTTTAAAAATGCTTTTATCCAGGAACACAGTTTGAGCGTTTCATCGGGTTCGGAAAAAGCATTATATTATTTTTCAGGAAGTTACTATGATGATAAAGGACAAACCAAAGGTCAGTTTGCTAAAAGATACACAGCAAACATCAGAACGAAATTTAATGTTAGTGATAGATTTAGTTTTGGTGTTATCCTGAATGGTTCTGTCAGGGACCAGAGATTGTTCGGTACTTTTGAACAGGAGGAAACAAATGGCTCGTTTTCCCGTGAATTTGACATCAATCCGTATAAATATGCACGATCAACCAGCCGCGCTATGCGACCCTTTAATGAAAACGGAGACTATGAGTATTACAGGAGAAATTATGCACCTTTTAATATTCTGGATGAACTAAAAAATAACTTCATTAATGTCAAAGGAACGGATATTAAAGCACAGGCAGACCTTCAATATAAAATATTACCCAATCTTGAGTATCATGGTTTATATTCTGCACGGTATACCAATACTTATAATGAACATATTATCACTGAAAATTCAAACGTTTCAAAAAGCTATCGTGCTATGGGTTCTTCAGAAATCATAAACAGGAATCAAAAACTGTATGATGATCCTGATGATGAAGATCAAAACCCGGTTTCAGTGCTTCCAAGAGGAGGAATTATTACTTCAGAGGATAATCTTGGTAGCTTTTTTACCATCCGTAACTCAGTCTCCTGGAAACCGCGTATTGGGAAAGACCATTTTTTTGATATCCTGGCCGGAACAGAATTTCGCAATAAAAATTATAACTACAAATACACAAAAGGATATGGATACGAGTACTTTAAGGGAAACATTGCTTCCCCTGATTACCGGGCCATTAAAAGAGACATGCTTATAGACGGCGAATCCTACTATGATATTTGGGACAAAGTGTATTCAGACCTGGCATTTTATTCAAATATGACCTATACTTACAAGTCTAAATATAATGCTACGCTCTCTTTGCGTTCTGATGGTTCGAACAGGCTCGGAAAGTCTCAGCGTTTCAGGTTTTTGCCTATCTGGGTGGTTGGGTTTAGCTGGAATTTGGACCAGGAACCGTTTATTAGCGGGATAACATCCATTAACAGCCTGAAAATAAGAACGTCTTATGGTCTCAGGGGAAATGTCGGCGGTTTGGTAAGTCCCGCTTTACTTGCCTATTATGATTTGACTTCCCGCTTTGAAGGTAACAATAATGAAAATATCATTCATATTTATGCCCCTGAAAATCCTGACCTTCAATGGGAAAAAGAAAAAATGTTCAACCTGGCTCTTGAATTTGCTCTTTTTGACCGGATCAATGGCGTATTAGAATATTATATCAGGAATAATTATGACATCCTTAACCAGGTTGAGGTATCCAGGGTCAGCGGCTTTTTAAGTAAATATGTCAACTGGGCCGATATGAAAAATGAAGGCTATGAATTCACCCTGGGAGTTGATATGCTGAGAACTTCCAAATTTTCGTGGAATACCCTTTTTACATTTGGATACAATAGAAATAAAATTCTCAACGCCCATTTTGAACCAACAGTTATGCAGGCAACAGTATCAACTGGCGCTGCATTTGTCGGCAAACCCAGGTATGGTTTATACTCTTTCAGGTATGCAGGTTTAAACAATGAGGGCCTGCCTCTTTTTTATGATGAAAATGGTGAAGAATCAATGACGATAAATCGATTTTCGCGTGAAACGGATATGCTAAAATATGAAGGTAGCCGGGAGCCGCTTGGCTCAGGAGGATTTACAAATACAATTTCTTATGGTCCTTTTCAATTGTCTGTCCTGTTTACATATAGTTTCGGAAATAAAATCCGGCTCAATCCCTTAGTTAGTTATTATTATAATGACACCCAGGCGCTTAATAAGGAACTTAGCAACCGTTGGCAATTACCTGGAGATGAACAATATACAAATATTCCGCGTATTATTGATAACCAGACAAAAGACGAATTGCAGGCAGGCAATGCAGACCCTTTTGTGTACTACAACCGTAGTGATTTGCGGGTTGCTGACGGTTCACATGTCAGACTTAGAAATGTCACCCTCACATATGATATTCCATTCCTTATTTTACAAAAAGCCGGGATACAAAATGCAAAAGTTGAATTGCAGGGACAAAATTTATATCTCCGGGCAGATCCCCGTTTAAACGGACAGGACCCGGAGGCGCTCATTAGTGGTGTTAATGTGCCCTCACCAACAGTTTATTCGATGGGTATTAAAATTCAATTCTAACAAAATAAAATAATGAATTTGAGACAACATAATTATATCGTAAACCTGTTTCTGTCAGTGATGATACTATTTCAGACAGGTTGTACGGAATACCTGGAGGAAAATCCGGACCCACGCGTTGATCCGAAAGATGCTGAGGATTTCCATGCGATTGTTACCGGGGCTTACCCGGGAGCATGGCATTTGTTTACCGAAATTATGAGTGATACCTACAGGTTTTATGATTACAATGAATGGAACTCTGCCACTATTGAATCCTGGTTTAAACCAATGTACTTATGGTCGGACAACTACAGTCTTAATCTTCCGGTTGGTCCTGAATATGCCTGGGATTCTTATTATCATTCTATTTACAAAGCCAATGTTGTTCTTGAGGGCATTGATGATGCAACAGGAGAGCTAGTATATAAAAACTCTGTCAAAGGTGAAGCTTTACTCATCAGGGCTTATTGCCATTTCATGCTTGTTAATTTGTTTGCAAAGCATTATGATGAAAAAACAGCTACCGGGGATTTGGGCATACCCTATGCAATGCACACCGAAACAAAGGACAGGGTCCATTATGAAAGGGATAAGGTCAGTGTTGTATATAATAACATTGAAAAGGATGTGCTTGCTGCTATTCCGCTTCTCAACAACAGGTATATATTTGAACCGAAATTTCATTTTTCAAAAGCATCTGCCTATGCTTTCCTGTCAAGGTTTTATTTATATAAATGGGATTTTGATAAATGTATCTTGTATAGCGATTCTGCCCTGGCAATCAATAGTACAGTGCGAAACCTTGTCCAGGACTACAATTCTTTTTTTGAATCTGGTGATTTCCGGGGATTTGCTGATGATTACTTCTCAGATACCAAACAGAACATACTACTGATGAATAAAGTCCTGGAGTGGAATTCGTATTCTGCCACTGGTTTTTATGCCAATGAATTTATGAATTATTTTCCCGAAGGTGATCTACGTGGCGATCTGTTTGTTTTTAACAGTAATACTTCACCTAATTGGCATGTTCTCAAATTTAAGGGTGATATCAAAGACGGTCAGCAATATTCAAATGTTGCGCTATTCACGGTTGAAGAAGTGTTGTTAAATCGAGCAGAAGCTGCAACCTATAGCGCTGAAAGGGAATTGGAACAGGCTGTCAGTGATGTAAATGCTGTTTTGAGATACAGGGTTAAAGATTTTGAACCGCTTACTTTGCAGGATTTTACGGGTACTGAATATACAGCGGAATTTGTTTTACTCGACAGGATATTTGCAGAAAGAGGATTTGAACTTTGTTATGAAGGATACAGGTGGTTCGATTTGAAGCGCTACCAAATTCCAATTACACATGCAACGGAATACGGAACAATTGAACTTGCCGGGGATGATTTACGTTATGTCTTACAAATACCGGAGAAAGAATTATCATCTAACCAATTGATGGTTCCTAATCCGCGGTAACTGATAATGATTAAAAATTTTACACAAATGAAATATACTTATATCACCACAATACTCTTTCCTTTCCTCCTGTTCCTCACAGGCTGCGAACAGGAAGAGAAGATTACGGTTGGTCCGCTTCCGGATGTTGTGAGTCCATCTAATCCAACTGATCAAAAAATTGCGGAGATCCTGGACAAGTACCAGTCAAAAATTATTTATAGATGGGACAGACGTTATACCAGCTCAGATGCTAAAGTTGTACCTCCAAAATTTGAGTTGGTGCTTCCTTTTGTTCAACTCATGGAACAATTCTGGATTAATCCGTATGAATCCCAAAAATCTGGTTTCATGAGGGATAACATGCCCATTGAGGTCGTATTGGTCGGTAGTACCATTCGCTACCATGAGGGTGAAGAGCAGGGATTCAATGCTGCCGGCCAGGCCTTGTCTCTTTCAAGGGTATTGCTTGCCGGTGTCAATGAATATGATTTGAAAGATGAATTTTGGTTGCGGGAACAGGTTAAAACAATGCACCATGAATTTGCCCATATTCTGGATAAAAAGTATGGCCGCCCAAATGGTTTTGATGACATATCAAAGGGTAAGTATGCCGGAAATACCTCTTTTCTTGAGTTTTCTATGGAAACAGCCAGGGAAAGAGGCTTTTGGGTGCCATACGGAATGTCTAATGAGGAAGAAGATTTTGCCACTTTTGTGGAAGGACTCATCAGTACATCAGAGGATGATTTTAGTACTGTTATACAGGATAATGACTTACTAAAGCGAAAATATGACATGGTCAATCAATACTTTTTGCAATATGGTATTGATATTCATAAAATCCAGGAAAATCTGAACAAACAAATCGAAAATTTTCTTATAGATGTTACCCATGAGTAATAAATATATATACATATTATTTGCTGTTTCTTTTTTACTGTTTGGCTGCAGTGAGTATGGTTCTGAAAATAAAATACCGGATGATATCCCACGGTTAGACGAATTATCATCGAATTACACGGAAATACTTGCTTCACAGGAATATGGCTGGAAAGTGATGTATCAGCCCGATCCGCAATATGGTGGATTTACTGTTCTGATGAATTTTAATACTGATGGAACTGTGACTATCCGTTCAGACCTGCCGGGATTTTTCGATCCACAGGAAAATGTCAGGTTTAGTGTCAGTGGTATCAATTACCCGGAATTACGTTTCGAAACTTTTTGCGTCTGGCACCAGATTTACGAAATCGCCGATGGTGAATTCGAATTTCGCATCAACGAGGTTAATAATCAGAGCATAATACTCAGCAGCATCAATTATCAATATCTCCCGCTAACCTATACAATGATTCCTGCCTCTCATGATGATTACCGGATTATGGAACAAAACAAAAAAACGGCAGGACTTCTTGATACGCTGGTAAACCATTATGATGGTTATTTTAAAATACTTGAATTAAGCGGAAATATTCAGCTTCAGGCGCTTATTTCATTTCTTTTGGATAATAACCAACTCTCAATTACCTGGGTTACTGAGCAGGACAGCATTGCGAGTCAAACAATAAATTATTTTTATTCAGAAAATGGAATATCTTTTATGCAATCTCTTGAAGCAGGAGGATCAATTATAGAATATCTTAGAATAGATGGATTGGATAACAACGGAAATGTTCTTATATCTGAGGCCGGAGAGGGAAATTCCGGTATATTGACATCAAACAATACACCGGGTTTTACACTTTCAGGCGCCAATGACAGATTCAAATCATACAGGTATTTTATTTATGACCTTAATTATTCTTCCAGGAATAATCCATTTATTGATAGCTTATTATCCCCCGCCGAAGACATAGGTGATCTGCTCGGAATTATCATATATCAAAATCTTGATTTACCAAGTGGTTATAAAAATCAGCTTTCAATTGTTTATAATTCGGATTCAATAGGTTTTGAATATTATGATTTTCAAATTTTAGACTTTAAAACAGTGGGCGAAGACAAACTTCGACTCACATGGAATGGAGAATATAGTCAAAATATTACAGAAGATATTTTTGACAAATTTGAAGACTTTATCATGTTTATGTTTGACAAAGATGGCTTTATTGTTGTACCTGAAGGTTTATATATGACCCTTGTAAGTCGTGAAAATTCCAAGAATTATGTTGTTTTTGATGCTATCAGGTAAGAGTTGTTAAAATTAATGCTAATTTTTTATTTTACCCTGATCTGAATTGATTTTAAGTGTTCTGACAGAAAAAATAACATAGGCAATTAGTCCGAAAAGAATTGTTCCGATAAATGTCACGCCATTTGAAATGAGTCCGAAGTTTTGTCCGTTTATTTCACCAAGGTCAAATGCAAGAAAAAGCTGAAGAAGAACAAAATGAGTTGTGCCAATTCCACCGGGTGTAGGCATAGCCCATCCAATACCTCCAATAAACAACACAACAACAGCAAAATACAGGTTTAAATCTTCTGTCGAATCCAGAGACTTGAGATAAAAATAGTTCATAAAAATCAATGTTCCCCAGATGAGAACTGTATAAAAAAGGAATTTTTTATATTCCTTGAATCTGAACACCTGTATACCTGCCTGAGCCATATCTTTAAAAAAATTAATAACTTTGAGTGTAAAGGTATTTCTGGGCATGTATTTTTTTACCAGGAATAAACTTAGAATAATGGTAGCAATAGCAATGACTGTTCCGATGATAAGCATTTCAAGACTGATGTCACTTAAAGGGCCTTTGTAAAAGCCAGTGAACAGCTTTTCCAATTTTTCGAACTCAAGCAAAAATATGATAAAAACACCAACCAGCAGGACCAGCATATCAATGATCCTTTCAGAAACCACGGTGCCAATGCTTTGGGAGAGAGGAATTCTATCGCTTCTTTTCAATGCGGAACAACGGGCAATTTCTCCAAGTCTTGGAGTCAGGCTGTTGACCATATAGCCTATCAGGAGTGAATTTAAGACATGTTTGGTTCCTGTGTGATTATTCGCTCCTTTTAGCATGAGGTGCCATCGAAGTGCACGGAAATAAAATGTAAAGTATAAAAAAACAAGACTCAGGATTATCCAGGCAAGATGAGCCTTTGATATATCATGAAGGATATCAGTTATTGATCTGCCCTGGAAAGTCAGGTAAAGAAATAAAACACCCAAAGAAATACCTAAAATAAACTGTAAAATAACCCTTAACCGTTGCTTTTTTCCTACCTGTAGTTCTTCAGCCATAAGAATTGATTAAAATTATGTTTAAAAAGGTAACTGTTTAGGAGCATATTTTAACCGAATAATTCCTCCCTCGAGATACTTGATGGAGGAATCTCATACTCTGCTTCTAAAAAGTCACAAAAAAAGATATATTTCTTTCCAAAAGGATTGCAAAAGTAGGAAAAAAAATGAATTTTGATAAATGAATTTGCTGTGTGACCGTTTTTCTCTGAGAATCTATCCATTTTGGTTTTTTGTCAGTATTAGTTAAAGTATACCCTCTGTATTTATTATTCCGTTTTGATGTACAATTCTATCATGTCTGTTATAGCCTGACGACACACAGGGCAAAAATCATCACTGGTTCTTGAGCGCATGATGCAATTATTTGTTGGTCTGTAAACTTTATTGGTAACATACCCTGCTCCCTCAAAAGCGCCAATTTTATCAAAATATAGGGAATCATAAGGGGTAGGTATCGGTGTGCCCGGCTTAATCATTTCTGCCCATTTTTTATTGAAATCCACCAGGGTTGTTATGTTTGGTTCATGTGGTTCTTTGCTGAGATCATATATTTTTGAAGGGTCAGAAAAACCATAATCGTATTCATCTGCCAGGCCGGCAAATCCGTGCCCAAATTCATGGACAAAAACAAAATCGGAATCTTCATTATCGCTTGTACATAAATTGTAAAAATTATAGATGCCTCCACCTCCATATTTTGAAGTGTTTACAAGAACGTATATCTGATCATATGGAACACAGGCTGCAATATCTCTTAAATTTCTTACATCCTGTGTTGTCAGGTAGCGTTCCATACCAAAGGTATAAAAACTCGTACTCAAAACAGTTTGTTTCCAGATGTCCTCACCTGGGATATCTGTCCCGGAGTCTGTTGACGGGATAAAAACGGCCCGGGCATTAAAATGGTTTCTGTATTGGTTAAACGGTTCTTTAGACAACAAAAAATCCAGGTAGTGATTGCAGTCTTCCTCAAATTTATTCTTTTCGTCCTGCTTATATCCTTCTGCAATAAAAGCGATGTCAACGCAATGTTCAGGTTTGCCGTTTTGTAAAATCCGGATGATATCCTGATCTTTAGGATTGTCCTTAGTCACATTATAGTCTTCAGGATTGATATATTCATCCAAAATAGTAATAAAAGTTTGATCTTTTTTCCGTTTTGTAATTTCCAACCTGATTGTTTGTTTGGGAAAAGGGAATACAATCGATTCGTAAAAAGCCCGCTGAACCCTTTTTGCTTCCTCAGTGTCCTGCCATTCCCTGAAAAGTGTGCTGTATCCACGGGAATATAGCATCCTGTCAGAAACAGAATCATGGACATAAAAAACAAATTGACCATACTCAAAAGGATCAATCAATTTTTCTTTTGTGCCGGCAAAAAAAGGCTCTTTTTTTAGTTGTAGAATATAGATGTCTGACTTTTCATGGTTGCCGGCCTGAATATAATCAACCCGCATGCTGGCTGATTCAAAATAGTTATCATACGTAATTTGTGATTTGACTGAGGCTCCTGATAACAGGACGAAGATAAATAATACCTTTGCAATCTTCATGGTAAAAAAATGTATGAGTGAATGAACTCATCAATATAGTTTTTGCCTTTTTATCAGATATGGGAAAAGCACTTCTTTAAAACCCCGGTTAATATCTGCTTCAACAAAATCAATATTATATTGTCCACAGCGTATTTTAATTTCATTAAAGTACTTCTTCACTGCTTTGACATAATCTTCACGAATGTCATTGGGATTAAATTTCATTTCTTCGCCAGATTCCATATCAATAAATCTGTAAGGACGGTTATGAAAATTAAAATTTTCCTCATGCTGTCGGTCAATAACATGAAAAAGAATCACATCATGCTTCTTATAGCGCAAGTGCTGAAGCGCTGCAAATAATTCCTCGGTGTCATCATTCTCAAACATATCAGAAAAAATGATGACCAACGATCGTTTGTGGATTCTCTCAGCCAACTCGTGAAGACTTTTTGATGCATGTGTTGATTTATTCTGAATTTTATCAGTTGATTTGATAGTATTCAGTATTGAGTTTAACTCGCTAAATAATAACTGCGAATGCGTGGCTGATAATCTGGAGTCTGTCTGGAGATCCACTTTATCTGAAAATAAAGATAAACCAACAGCATCGCGTTGTTTTCTAAGGAGATAAATTAATGCTGCTGCAGAATAAACCGAAAAAGCAAGTTTGGATTGTAAACTCCTGTTTTTAAACGGATAGAGCATTGAAGAAGAAGTGTCTAAAATTAAATAACTTCTCAGGTTGGTTTCTTCTTCATATCTTTTAACAAAAAGTTTCTCAGTCCTGGCATATAATTTCCAGTCTATGTGCTTTGTTGATTCGCCGGTGTTATAGAGTCTGTGTTCTGCAAATTCAACTGAAAAACCATGAAAAGGACTCCGGTGCAAACCTGTAATAAATCCTTCAACAACGTGTTTTGCAATAAATTCAAGGTTATCAAACTGCTGAAACTGCTGTATGTCAAGTAAATTTTCCAAAATCCTGTCGTTTCCCGTACAAAACGAACTATTAAAATAATTAGTGCCCAAAAATCCAAATCTTTCCGTTTGACCTCAAAAAATCCCAAACTCAGTGTCACTCTTTTCTGTTGAGCAGAAATGCCATTTCTGATTCATGAATTCATAAAGGGTCCACTTGTAAAGATATTCCTGATTTATGGGCACTAAGACACCATAAAAAAGGGTGGTATTTAAAGGAGGGGTTCTAATTTTTCAAGATACTTTTTCTTAGGAACAGCGCCAACCTGCTTGTCAACAATTTCGCCGTTTTTAAAGAACAAAACTGTCGGGATATTCCGTATCCCGAATTTACCGGATGTTTCCGGATTATTATCAACGTCAAGTTTTGTAACAACCACTTTTCCGTCATATTCCTGTGATATCTCTTCTACAATGGGACTAACCATGCGGCAGGGGCCACACCATTCAGCCCAAAAATCTACAATAGCCGGTTTATCCGACTGAAGAACAATCTCTTCAAAATTAGCATCTGTTACTTCAATTGCCATAATTTCTTTTTGTTTAATTAATTAATAAATTTTATTTAGTGATTCGTAATAGATTAATATTTGTTTTCACGCATTTGTATCCATCCTTAAAATAAAGTGTTTGGACATTACTGACAAACTCCAATTAAAAAATCATATTTTGTTTTTTTTATCCTGATAATACGAAATTATATATCTGTATAATCTACTAAACAAAGATTCAAAATAATTGTTTTTGACTGCTACAGAGACTATTTGAAACCTGCCGGAATGACTTAAAAACAGCATGATTTTCGTATTGTGAAATTAATAAGATTCTTTGAATAATGAAAAAAAAAATCAGATGTTCAGGTAGTTTTAGAAATAATAAAATAATAAAAGTTATGATGTGTTCCAAAAAACAGGCATGATATTTATATTTGCCTGAAATATGAGATAATAACAAGGTTATGAAAAAAACCATAAAAAAAATCAGTTTTATCGGAGCTGGCAATGTAGCCACACATCTTGCTTTAGCATTATTTCATACAGGATATGAGATTAGTCAGATATACAGCCGGACAGAAGAGTCTGCAAAAATGCTTACAGATAAAATAAATACAACTTATACGACATGTATAGAGGAGCTCAAACAGGACAGTGATTTATACATCCTGTCATTGGCTGATCAGGCAACAGAGCAGATTGCCGGTAAACTAAGATTAACATCCGGAATTGTTGTTCATACAGCAGGTAGTCTGCCGATGGCAATTCTAAAAGGTGCAGCAAAAAATTATGGTGTTTTTTATCCTTTTCAAACCTTTTCAAAAAAGGTTTCTGTTGATTTCAAACAAATTCCGGTCTGTATAGAAGCAAACAATGAAGAGACGTCTAATTTGCTCTGTGAAGTGGCAAGTGATATTACAGCAAAAGTGTTGCGGATAAACTCAGAACAAAGGGCATTTTTGCATCTATGCGGTGTGTTTTCCTGTAATTTTGTCAATCATATGCTGTCAATTGCTGATAAATTTTGTGATAAGCAGCATCTGGATTTTAGTTTGCTTGAACCCCTGGTAAAGGAAACCATAAAAAAAGCGTTTACCAACAAGCCTTCTGAAGTGCAAACAGGACCAGCGGTAAGAAATGATCGGAATATCATCAAAAAACAGATTGATTTATTATCTTGCGAGCCCAAAATTCAGGATATTTATAAATTGTTAAGTCAAAGTATTTTTGAGTTTAGTGATGAATGTTCCGGATGCTTTTGAAAGGTATTTGATTGCGGGATCGGTTATGATAAGGTGAAAGGGAACAAGGAGCCGAATGGCCGAAGATGAGAGAGGGAGATGGAAGTCCGAAGATGGAAGACGGGAGACGGAAGTCCGAATATCGAAGACGGAAGACGG
This sequence comes from uncultured Bacteroidales bacterium, assembly GCA_964629805.1. Taxonomy (GTDB): domain Bacteria; phylum Bacteroidota; class Bacteroidia; order Bacteroidales; family CAZVTW01; genus CAZVTW01. Next base: position 16,497 of record CAZVTW010000031.1, read on the forward strand.
GAGACCGCAGACGAGAAGCGTAAACCTCAATGTTGGCAGCCGGGTCAAATGAAAGTAGACGGCAGCGC
>CAZVTW010000031.1:16664-25334 GCA_964629805.1 uncultured Bacteroidales bacterium
GAGACCGAAGACCGAAGACGGGAGACGGGAGACCGCAGACTAGAAGCGTAAACCTCAATGTTGGCAGCCGGGTCAAATGAAAGTAGACGGCAGCGCCATGACCTTAAATCGTCCGCCGACTGGCGGAGGATTTAAGCGTCATGAAGAGGGACAGGAGGCGGAAGACGGGAGACCGAAGACCGAAGATGGGAGACGGGAGACCGCAGACGAGAAGCGTGACCCTCAATGTTGGCAGCCGGGTCAAATGAAAGTAGACTGCAGCGCCAGGACGCTTAAATCGTCCGCTGACTGGCGGAGGATTTAAGCGTCATGAAGAGGGTCAGAAGACGGAAGACGGGAGACAGCAGACGAGAAGCGTAAACCTCAATGTTGGCAGCCGGGTCAAATGAAAGTAGACGGCAGCGCCATGACCTTAAATCGTCCGCCGACTGGCGGAGGATTTTAGCGTCATGAAGAGGGACAGGAGACAAAATATTTAAAGAAAAAACAGAATGGATAATTTCAAAGAGAAACTTAATGAAGTCAAAGCATTTGTGTTTGATGTAGATGGTGTTTTTTCAAAAGCCACCATTGCTCTTCAGCCTGACGGGGATCTTACACGTTCAATGAACACGAAAGATGGTTATGCTGTGCAATTTGCTGTAAAAAAAGGCTATCCGGTTGCTGTCATCACCGGCGGACGGTCAGCGGCGCTAAAAAAAAGATTTAATGACCTTGGCATAACTGATGTTTACCTCAATTCGCTGGATAAGTGTGATGATTTTGATGATTTTGCCATGAAATATGACATTGACCCGGACAGTGTTCTTTTTATGGGAGATGATATGCCTGATTATGATGTCATGCAAAAAGTTGGTATTCCGGTATGTCCTGCTGATGCAGTTATAGAGATCAAAGCAATTTCACTTTATATTTCCGACAAAAAAGGAGGTGAAGGATGTGTGAGAGATATTATTGAACAGGTGTTACGCACCCAAAAGAACTGGACTGATCATTCAAAATGTCGATATAAACAATAAAGAATTCATCATATTATTTATTAAAGTATATGATATCATTTCTTAAACTCATTCGTTGGCAAAATCTTTTGATTATTGCTTTGACACAATACCTTATCAGATGGTGTGTCTTTCATCCGGTGGTGAGTAGCTTTCCAATAAAAGCCTATGGAACGTTAAAATTTTACAAACTCGGATTGCAATTTGACAGTGTACATTTTGCACTCCTTGTGCTGGCTACTATGCTTATTGCTGCGGGCGGATACATCATCAATGATTACTATGACGTTGAAACAGATGAAGTTAATAAGCCTGAAAAAACGTTCATTGGGCGTACAATAGGAAAAAAAACTGCTTTCAATCTTCAGTTCATTTTTCATGTTGTTGGTATAGCTATCGGTTTTTATCTGTCATTCAAAGTTGATGTCTGGCAACTTGGAATGATATTTTTTATCATCTCCGGCCTGTTGTGGTATTATTCTTCAATGTACAAAAGACAATTTTTGGTAGGTAACATTATCATTTCTCTCCTTGCTGCTTTGGTTCCTTTGTTGGCAGGTGTTTTTGAAGAACTTGCACTGGTACAGGAATACAGGGAAATCATGCAGGATCACCAGGTGAATTTTAATATCATTTTCCAGTGGAGCGCTGCTTTTGCTGCATTTGCTTTTCTGTCAACTTTTGCTCGCGAAGTCATTAAAGACATGGAAGATTTAGAAGGTGACAAGCTTGTGTCAATGAATACAATTCCAATAACATTAGGAACCAACTGGTCAAAAGCAATTACCATTTTCTTTCAGGTCCTCATTATTTCAGGACTCTGGGCAGGTTACTTTCTGTTTTTGAAAGAAACAATAACGATGGTTTATTTCCTGTTAATATCTCTTTTCATCATATACCAAATGTATTTCCTGGTAAAAGCAGAAAAGAAGTCGGACTACCATCATCTGTCCATTTTTGCTAAAGTGACTATGGTTCTTGGTGTTTTGTATGCTCCTGTGCTGTATTTTATTGCCTGGTTTTATAAATGAAAAAATAATTTTATTCACTTATTATCAATTTCCTGCATAGGCTGTATCCATCCAGTCTAAATTCAACGAGATAAATACCCTGGCTGAACCGGCTTATGTCAAAACTTGTCATATCACCTGTTAATTTTCTGTTTAAGAGTAACTTTCCTGAAATATCCCTGATAGATATTTCGACAGGTTCACTGCTGTTTTGAAGTAATACCCTGAACTTACCGTCCGAAGGATTGGGATACATGAGAATTGACAGAGGTTCATTTTTATTGACAGAAACAGGCAGTTTATCAACAACATGAATTGTGACACTGGCTTCACTGGTTTCACCTTTACTGTCACTGACCAGAATGTTCACGATTGCCTCACCTGTCATTACCGGTTTTACGGTCATCATACCCATGTCATTTTTTATCTCAATATTTTCCAAAAGCTCCTGTCCACTTTCAACTGATATGATATAACTGAGAGGTAAGTCACCGTCTTCATCAATAAACAGGCTGTCCGTCATAACTAATTCGTATGGTTGGTTAACGAGGGCATATACTTCCTGTTCGAGATACATTAAATAAGGCGGATCATTCACGTTTTTGATATGAATGTTAAAATCAGACTCAACAGATTCTCCACCCTTATCAATGGCTGAAACACGTAATTGATATACATGTTGTTCTTCGAAATTAAATGGAATCCCGGAATGTAATTTTTCACCTTTAATGATGAATATATCATTAAGAAGTATGTTTTCTTCGTTTGGCCTGAATTCTATACTGAATTGGTCGTTTATGTCTGGATCTTCAATATAAAAATCTCCAATCCATGTGCGTGCCGGTTCATTTTCCTGTATCACAGAATCAGATAGCGTAATTGAATAAGGAGCTTCATTAAGGTCATTTATTTGTATGTCAAATTTTTTATCAACAAACAATCCGTTTTTGTCAGTTGCTCTGACTGTAATTTGATGATGCGATTGTGTTTCGAAATCTATGGGTCCGTCAACCAAAAGCGTTGCATCATCAATGCTGTATGGAGCATTGTTCTCGCCGTTTTGCCTGATGGAATAGGTATGTGAGTCACCTTCATCATCATCAGAAACTGAAAATATACCGATGGTTGTCCCTATTGCTGCCTTCTCATCAATGGCATTGCCTGTCAGTTGAAAATTGTATGGAGCTTCCTGCTGGTTTAATATTTTCAGCAAAAATGGTTGTTTAAAAGTATTCCTATTCTCATCTGTGCTTTGCAAATGAATTTGATATTCAGATACATGTTCATAATCTGTTTTTTCGAGGTTGACCAATGTATTGCTATTAATGGCAAAGTATTGATTATCAGCTCCTAAATTATCATTAACGAATGTATAAGTGAACTTTTCAACAGGATCATCCGTTTTTGTGGATATTTGAGTGATATTAGTGCCGGCGGGCAGATTTTCATTAAAATTGGTTTTAGATAATATTATTTTAACAGGACCTGTTTTGACTGATTCGATGCTGCCAAAAGATATCCCTGCAGAATTGAAGGCATATGCAGTGAAATAATATTTCGTAGAAGGAGTAAGATGGGAGAAAGTATTTTCAAAAGGACCTCCCCCAGTTCCAAGAATAACCTTTTCTCCGGTTAATTCGGGATTTTTGGAAGTAGACCAATAAAATCCCTTTTCAGTTATTTCATCACCTCCGTCTGAACTGATACTGCCTTTGATTTTGACAATTGTTGAACCTGTAAAATCCGGTTTCCAGGTTGATAGTCTTGCAACATCCGGTACAATTGTAAGAACACCATCCTGGTATGTAAATTTGTAATTATTGCTTTTGGCTCCTTGAGGTCTGATGTAATATTCGCCTGCAGGACTTGACGGAATGGCATTTGACTTTGCATATGGCAAAATCTCAAGTACATTCTTATTATCACCTTCTATGAATCCATCGTATAGAAATGTGAATTTTGGATTTGGTTGACCGTATTTCCTGGTTTTATCCTTAGCGCTGATGATCAATTCACGTTTTTTAACAGTCAAATAGCCAGTTTGATAGCCAAAATTGTAGTTCGCTGATTTTCCACCCGATACATATATCAGGTATGTCCCCGTTTCACTGTTGGGTAATGCTTCGCAACTGGTTGAAGGCAATGTAATATCATCTTCAGTATCACCATTCACAAAACCTCTTATAGTAAAAGGGAATTCCGGATTAGGTTTCCCGTAGGTCTTTTCCTGATTTTTTGCAGATGCTTTCAACAAGGCCTTGTTTACTGTCAATGTGCCGTTTTTAAACTTAAAGGAATAATTTTCAGCCTGACCTCCTATAAACGTAATTAGATATTTTCCAGCGGGGCTGCTTTCAGTTGCTTCGCAAGACAAGACAGGCTTTTCAATGTTTGAAAGACCTTCTCCAGGTATAAATCCGGAGTAAGTCATTGTCAATTGGGGTATTGGCTCGCCATATGTTTTTAGCTTCTCTTCGGCTGTAAATGTAAGGCGGGCTTTGTGTATGGTGAAATTACCCGGAATATGAATAATTTCATAGTTATCATCAGAAGCCCCTTTTACGATTATTGCCTCCTCATAGAAGCCAGCATCAGATTTAACAGTGATATCAGTGTATACTTCCGGCCTTTTTTCAAGGTGAGATTTATTTTCGTTTTTTACAAATCCCTGGTATGAAATTGTTAATTCAGGATTGCTCTTACCATAGGCTTTATATTGATTGTCAGCAATGATTTTCAGAGGCGCTTTGGTCACTTCAAAGTCATTTGAGACATAATGGAGATAATAATTATTGTCGTATCCGGCGATAAACGAAATAGCATCTTCATAATAACCGGTGTTTGTTTCGTTCGTAATTTTGGTTTGTAATTTTGGCATGATATCAATAACACTTATATCATCTCCGTTCAGGAAACCTTTCACCTGGTATGTCAATTTCGGTACTGATGCGCCGTATGTTTTTGTTTTTTTATCAGCAACAAATGTCAGGGATGATTTTTTGACTCTGAAATCACCGGGATAATATTCAAAGTAGTAATTTTTGGCTTCTGCGCCGGATGTCACAATATCATTCCTGTAATTTCCAACAGGGGTATTCTTGTTCACATGTGTCTGAATAATCGGTTTTCTTGTTAGAATCCGCTCGGTTTCACCATTTTTGAAGCCAGAATATGATACAGTCATTTCAGGGATTGCATCACCATATTTTTTTTCCTGGTCATCAGCCGTAACTTTTAGCAATGCTCTTTTTATTGTGACATCACCTTTCCCATAGGTGAAATAATAATTATTGTCCCAGCCCTCTTTTAAGGTTATCGCATTTGTATGGATTCCTGCATTTGATTTATTATCAACTGACAGAACCTGCTCAGGACGAATATCTATCACCCGGCCATCTTCACCGTAACCAAGGTCTTCATATTTAATGTAAAAAGATGCGCTTTTTGAACCATATGTCATTTCAGCTTTATATGGTATGGCTTTAACCTGTCTTTTGAACACTTTAAATGTTTTGGTTTCATTTACAGCCAAGTTCTCATCATTACCGGGATTTGATGCTGTAATTTTGGTTTCACCGACATTTAAAACATACAAGGTGGTGTCTACGGCAATGGCTATTTGTTCATTTTCTATCTCGTAAGTTATGGGTAGTCCTGAACTTGTATAAATCGGAATTCTTGGATAAGGGTCGCCATAAGTAATGGAATTCGGTATTTCCCATTCAATATATTGCTTTTCTTTGTTTATTGGCTGAGTCAGGAGCGCATCATGATATCCGGAAGCGCTTATTTCAATATGATAATTCCTCAATACAGGGAAAAGACTTCCGTCAAATGTGATAACGCCGGGCGAAACAGTGTATTGTCCCTCTGCATTCGATCCATTAATAAGTATCTGCGTAATATTACTTTCCCAAATGCTGTCTGATCGAAAAGTGATATCAATATCAACATTTGTTGTATTATTCGTCTTATCAGCTTTCAGACGGGGCGGGTCTTCATTGAGGATATTCAGCTTATGAGTGGATTTTGAACCAATTACACCAATTGGAGAAGGATCTCTTAATGTTAAGATCAGATACTCATCTGCTTCATGGGTTCTGTCATTCTTCAGAATCACCTCAATATTCCCTTTTTTACTTCCCTTTTCTATGATTAGTGGCGATGCGGATATTGTATAATCATTTGGCGATGAAGCGTCACCTGAAACAGAAAACGGAATATGTATATCAAATACGGTTGGTCTCGATAATGTAACCTGTATATTCACCAGTCCCGCGTTTTCCTTTTTCGTTGTTTTTTTTGAACCAAAGTTGATGACCAATGGAGCATCATCTTCAAAAATTGTACACATGGCACGGGAACCAGACAGTGAAGAATTAACAGGGTTGCTTACATCAAGGGAGAAAACCTCATCAATGAGTTCATTATCCGTGTCACCAATTACATCCACTAAAATTTCTTTTGATGTTTCAAGTGGAGAAAAGTTCAGTGTTGTCAGTCCTTTACCCATATAATCATTATCAAGAACAGTTGCCGTACCATCAGTTGTTTTATAATCCAGGCTGACCATGAAGGCGCTTGGATTTGATAGTGTAACTTTGAATTTTGCAACCGATGTGCCGGAATTACCTTCATTCACAATAATATCATCCACAGAAATGACAGGAGGATCGTCATTATCAAGGATGCCTACTTCTGCCTGATTATCAGGCAAAGTCATGTTTAAAGGATTGCTGAAATCAATGTAGAAAAGTTCAATATCGCTTTCTTCTGTCTTATCCCCGAAAATTTTCAGTTGAATGAATGTTTTGGTTGTTAAAGGATCAATCACCATTGTTTGAAGCGATATACCCTGGTAATCAGGCTCTGATTTCAGGGCTGTGTTATCACTCGTTTTGAAATCGAATGAAACCGGGAATGCGCTTGGATTCGATAGTGTGAGTTCAAAATCGACTTTCTTCTGCCCTGAGTTTCCTTCTGTTACCGAAATATCACTGAACAGCAAAGCAGGAGGATCATCATTATCCTGAATGGTCACTGTTCCATTTTCCTGGGCAATTATTGAATTGTGTGGTGAATAGAGGTGCAGGATAAATTCTTCCTGTACATTTTCATCAATATCATCACCCAGGACTGTTGATGTGTAATTCTTCGTTGTGCTATATGGAGAAAATGAAATACTATCATTTACAAAAATAAAATCTTTTCCTGCCTGTGCAGTTTTATCAACTGATGATAGAAAAACAATCACCGGGAGTTCACTCTGATGTGAAAGTGATAGTTGCACAGTTGCAGCAGTTGTTTCTGTGTCTCCCTCTACAACTGTGGTTGATCCAATACTCATCTGTGGAGGAGTCTCATCTTCAAGAATGACACAGGAATATTCACTGACAGGCATTAAGGCATTCTCAGGATTTAAAAAACCAAGTGAAAATGCCTCTTCAGTTCCTTCATAGATATCATCACCTTTTACAGGTACCTGGATATATTTTTCTGTTTCCAGGGGATCGAAAGTGAGTACATCCGGCGCCAGGGAGGTATAATCGTCCGGTGATTTTGCCGTCCCGTCAGTTGTCACATAAGTTACGGTTATTGTTTCCTTTGAAGGGGTGGTTAGATTCACTGTAAAACGGGCATCAGAAAAGCCTGTATTTCCTTCAGAAACAAATATGTCATTCGAAGAGATTTCCGGGTAAGTTTCATCCTCCAGTATTGTGCATACACCAGTGGATTTCCCGATTGACGCATTGACCGGGTTTGACAAATCCAGGTAAAAATCTTCATCTCCTCCGTCATATACCACATCGCCAATAATGGTTACAGGGAATATTTTTTTTGTTTCCAAAGGAGCAAAAGTCAATACTGTTGACGGGATGGCCGCATAATCATTGTCTCCTGCTGATGCAGAATAGTCCCGGGTTTCAAAAGTAACATCAACGGGCAGTATACATGGATTTGACAAACTCACCGTAAATTCAGCCTCTGCGGTACCTGTGTTGCCTTCTGAAATTTCAACATCAGAGATAAATAATTCAGGCTCTGAATCATCTTCGATGATTTCTCCTATTCCTGTATTATCAAGAATGGTTGCGTTTTCAGGATCGGATAAAACCAAATGAAAGGTCTCATTATCACCTTCATAAAGATTATCTCCGTTGATCCTGACGATAAAACTTTGTTTTGTTGAAAGGGGTGCAAATGTGACAGTTGTTTCTACTGATTCGTAATCTCCCGAAACCTCAGTGGCTGTATTATCCATACTTGTCACCAGAACACTGACAGGGAATTCTGAGGGGGACGATAAACTGAGTTCAAAAACAAAATCTTGTTGCCCTGAATTACCTTCATTTCCGGAAACATCATTTATACTGATTTCAGGTGGTGCGTCATCATCAATGATGGAAACTGTCGAATACTCTTCAGCCAGTTGGGCTTCTGACGGGTTTGTATAATGAAAAAGAAATTTCTCAGGATTTGCTTCATCAATAAGGTCTCCGTTAACTACCGCTGAAATGGTTTCAATGGTTTCGAGGCTTTCGAAAACCAGGGATTTTGAAGAAATATTATCATAATCACCAAGGGATGAATTAGCCGAATGATCTACTGTCGAATAATCAAGAGAAACCGGATAAGCGGAAGGATTTGATAAAGTGAGTGAT
>CAZVTW010000032.1:0-24912 GCA_964629805.1 uncultured Bacteroidales bacterium
AGGTCATCAACATTACTGTCAGCGCTGCTTTCGAAAAGATACCTGTAATTTTTAACAAAATCGGGATCAAAATCCGTAACACGGCTGAAATCACCCACCTCTGTTCCAACGCCATACAGATTGCCCTGCTTGTCTCTGAAAACATGAAACATATCGCCGGCAATCTGAATAATCGAGCGAATTCCCGGAAGATTCTGTTTAAGCATTTTTAACATGAGCGCTGCCAGCATCTCAGACTTTCCAACACCACTGTCACCACCTATTTCCACAACAAAAATACTTCCGTCTTCTTCTTCAACAGCAAATAAAGAACCATGTTTCGGAATTCCGCCTATTTCCTTGACTTTCTCATTGATCATTGTCAGGCGGGGCTTTTTGATGTCGCCAAAATAATCCGCCTCAAGTTTCAATGGTGTAACAATGGTTTTTATATTTCCTTTTGGCCCGGGTATATCAAAAAAACCAATTTGTGGAAATGATATTACCTTCTCGGGCGCCCCGTAAAATGTAATAATATCCGGCACAAAGTCATTTAATTCATCCAGTGAAATATCATCAGACATTAACAACCTGTAGTTGTCTGTCATATATTTCATGTATGACTTCTGGAATATATACAATTCATTAAAGAGACCATGATTGCTAATTTTACAACGATAATCATCAATATCCATATTAGCAATAAACCTGGCAAGCCTTCTTGCAAAAAACCTGGAATTTGGTCTCCTATCAAGGGTCCTGATGAACATGTTTTTCGAATTGCCGTTTTTCTCATTATCCCGTAAAGCTTTTTTATAACCATCAGGTCTGTCAACTTTATGGAATGGGTATTCCCTTTTCTTGGCATCAGTTACAATTCTTGTATGAGTTTGTACTGATTGTTCTGTACCTACTACACCACATTTTGACATCACATCGGTAATCCAGCTCAATTCACCATTGTTATATTCATTCAGAATATTTTTTTCCGGTTTATACCATCTGTGAATGGTGATTCCATGTTGAATCATCTCATTGAAACTAGAGTTTTGTTTTTTGAATTCTGTTTCAACGACTTTTATTAAAACATGGGTGTATTTTTTGTAATATAGTGTGCCTTTCGTTTTATTGATAAGCTCAATGAAAAACAATACAACTTTCTGGGTTACAAGATGTAAGTTTTCTTCGCTGATTTTTATATCCTTTTTTCGCCAGATGTAACTGACAATATCATTGAACTCCTCTTCCATGATGCTAAAGATGATATTTTCTTTCAGCATCTTCATTTCTTCATCTTTTTCTTCTGATATTTTTTGATCCAGGTACTGAAGTTTCTTAAAGATTAATTCAGCAAAAGAATTATCATTTTTAAATAAGTACAGGTAAAGAATCTTGTCTGTGAAAGAAAGTGTGTTCCCCAGTATCCTTTTAGTCACTATATCAAAGAGATATCCGAGATTTCGGGATGAAATGGATATCTGCCTGAATCGTTTGTCATTCCTGATATTATTATCAACAAATTCGAACCACCAGTTTTCAAGATTTATCTCTTCAACTTGTAATCCCGTAAAATCTTCAAATTTTTCACGGGTCATTTCGATGATTTCCTTTCTGGACGGTTCGAACACCTCTTTTTCGAAAGGAAGATTAAAATGCAACAGAATTTCCTGGATGAACTTTTTCAGTATCCTGTTAATTCCTTCCAAACGAGCCTTTTCAACAAGTGGATCATTTGAAGAGTTTAATGCCAGTATTTTTACTTTAGAATCGGAAAACAAGAGGTTTTCCATTTCGATAAGGATTTCCCGCATGATGTTGATCTCTTCAGGATCATCGAGTACAAAATGGTTCGGGTGAAAGCGTTTTTTGTTTGAAATATATTTCAGGATGGTAGCCTTACTGTATTTCGAAGCAATGGTATTAAAATCCAGATTTCTGAGCAGCGGGATATTACTATAAATTTGAGCCAGCAAATTTTCATACACTTTGGTGAAAGCCCTGCTGCGGATAAACTCTTCAACACTCCGGCATTTTCCTATTTCTCCCTGAAATTCGATGACAGAATTTTTCGATCCGCCAATGGTATTGATCGTAATGCCGCTCAATTCAGGGGAAGCATGATAGAGCCCCCTGATATCGCTGATCTTTAGACTTATGCTTTTTTTCTTTTCTATTGATCTGATTAATGAATAATCTTCCAGAATGGTATTCAGAAATTCAAATTCAGCAGAAGCGCCAAAAATATCACTGAGAATTTCTTCAGATTCCATTGAGGCTTTTTCATCGGAAGTTCTGAGTTGATAAAATAAATCCCAGTATTTAAAAAAAATAGCCAGGCCATTTTGTATTTCCTTGTTGAAATTGTCGTAACTAGCCTGATCGCCTTCGAGATGTCCGCCCAAAGAAAAGCGGACAACACCGGTAGAGTATGGCAGGACAGCAATTCCTCTTTTTGAGGCGAGTTGCTGCAGAAATAGCTCCAGATCAGCATAAGATGAAAATTCCCTGAGCTGAATATTGAAAAGGTAAGAGCCATCGGACTCAAGGACTATAACATCATCCTTTTCTCTTGATTTGACAATGTCGCCGGCAATCCTCTTTGCTTCTTTCAACCTGTTATTCGATTCAGTCCGGAATATTCTGTTAACCCTGTAAAGATTTAGTGTTTTGACAATGTAATTCTGCCAGTATGAAAAGAAAGGTTCTCCCTTGTATTTGAAATCATCAGGAACGCCCAGTACATCAAGTTTATCCAGAGCAGCAAGTTCATCCAGCAGAAACAGATAGACAGGGCTTCCCTCAAAATGAGTAATTGTTTTTAACATTTTATTCTTCTGTCTTTCAGTATTGAGAGAAATCTTATTTTTGCTTTGCTCTACGAGAAATTCCTCAACATATTCTTTGATTTTATACCTGGATGCATCTTTTGGTAACTGCTCGTCTAACCTGTCTTTCAATTTTTTTGCAATCTGGGCAGTTTCGAGTATGCAGTTCAGCATATAAAGCGAGTTTGAATTCCCTTTATGCACAGGATTTTTCTTCCTGGCAAATTCAACAAGGTCTGTCCTGGCCGGCGTGGCAACAAGAGAACCGAGTCTGTCGCCGGTAGCGCCAAGATTTTTTGTTGTTGACAATGAAGAAACAAGACTGATTTTAGACATGGAATTGATATTATTCAACACGTATCTTGAAATTGTTCTCCATTTTGGCTGATCACGGTCTTCTATTTTAACACCGTCATTGTATGCTTCATCAAGGAACAGTGTTATTTTACTATTATTCAAAAATCTAAGCAAATTAATGAGAGATTCGGAATTAAAATCAGAATACCCGGTCGGATTAGCAGGATCATTAATCAAAATTGTCAGGTTATCGCAAAAACGGTCCCACAAATTACCGGTTTCATCAAACAATGACAAGGTGTTTTTTATCCTGACCAGTTTATTAAACAACCGTTCGTAATCAATTCTACCCTCATCGGTGTTCTCAATTTCAATATCAAACGGGTTAATATCAAAACGATCATCAGGAAACAAATCTTTATATTCCCACCCCAACTGCTGATTATAAATGATATAAGGTTTTGGCTTTTTCCCTTTGATAAATAATAAGTCCCTGATAATCATCTGGACATCATCAGAGATTGAAGTCTTGTCAAGGTTGCCGAGGCGCGCCAGAAATTCCTTAATGATATCCTGCTTCTGCTCAGGCAAACCGATATATAATTCATAGATACCAAGGTCTATCAGGAAATTGTAATACCTGCCTTTGTTGTCGCTTTCATTATCAACTTTGGTGAGGTATTCCTGGTATTTCTCAAGAAACAGGTTTACACCAAAATTCTTATGAAAATGGTTATGTAGTGTACGTTTATAATTATCCGGTATGATATCGATAATGACCTGTATTTTATCAATAATATCCTTCCTGAGATTTTTCAATTCTTTTTGCAGCAGGAACTCGCCATAAGTCTTTATTTGGTTTCGTCCTCCTCCTTCAAGGATGGTGGCAATTTGTAACTGCTCAATATCAGAATAAAAATATGCTTTTGTTCTGCTTTCGAACTCCTGCATGAGCTCCTCTGTCTGGCGCTTTCTGCTATTTTCATCAATCGTGTTCTGAATAAACAGGATAAAATCCCTGAGCTTTTCAAGTGAATATCTATCACGCAGAATTTGTTTTACAAAACTGTCTAAACGATAAAGGGCTATATTTTTTGACTCATCCTTTGTGGTTCCGAGTTGTTCATTTTGGAATTCAGCAAGTTCTTCATTATAATTATTAATTTTTTCCTCAATAAGGCTCCGGAAACGTTCAAGATAACGCAGGTTGACATTTTCAAGAATGAGTCGAAGATTAAGTTGTGTGTTGGCAGGAGCGCCCAGTTTTTTTGTATGTACCTTATTTAGAGTGTTAATAATGCCATTGTGGAAACTAAAAACCAGGGATGTGTTCGAGCTTTTTGACTCTGATGAATCATCTACAAACACAAGACGGGTCATATATTGAAACCAGCGTGGGCCAGAATAAATATTTTTCCTCATGTGAGGTACTTTGACGACAAAAATGCTTGTCGAATCATCTGTCATCTTTTCAAACAGTTCATCATCAGAAATTTTCGGGACAACAACAACACTTTCCTTGCTGAACACTTCACCAGCAATGAGTTCAACTGCCGTATCCGAATTACCGGAGACAACTGTTCTGATTAAACCGTTCAGTCCTTTGAAGTTGACAGTCCACTCAGACCTGTGAAGAAAATCATCCTTCTCAGGTTTGGTTGTGTAATGAGTGCTCTGGGTTATCATCTGGTCCATGGTATCCATGAAATAATTCCAGTGGGCCTCTTCAATCTCCCCAATAACACCTATAACATCACGGAATTTTCTCAAATCACGGATGTTGTCACCAAGAATCATCTTTGACAGGAATTCAATGGTCTTGGTTGTAACTGGTGGTGTACCAACAGAAAAATCATGCGAATTGAGTATGTTTTCAGCCCATTTTCGCTCTTTTTCATCTAAAGACTCAGTATCAATAAAATTCATGAGTCTGCGTTTGAATACCAGCCTTTTTGAACTATAATTGAAGGCTTTGGAATCTTCATGAGGAAACAGCATGAGAGATACGTCAATATAACCGGGAATATCCTCATTAAATTCAAGGATATACCTGTTAATTTCCGCCTGCTGTTTTGCCGGATCGTCTGGCTCTTCATAACATAAACGGACAAAGCTCCTGAGGTTGTCAATAATATGTTTTGGCAGGAAACTTTCAGCCCGTTCACCGAGAGAGGCATACAAATTTATCAAGTCCCATGCTTCCGGACGGATACTAGCTGTTGGCTCACCAATTAATTGCATATTTACTCTTTTTTTGTTATTATTTTTAAAAATTGTGCAAATATATGAAAAAGTTATTTTTTACACCCACCTTTTTTTGAAATTATACACAAATTAGATTTCATTAATATAAATTCATAAAAAAAACGCAAAATAATGTTTTAAATTATCACTTATTCCGGAATATTGTTAACAATTTCAATGCCATGGCTCATGAATGGTTTTAATAGCGCTTTATCATCACTGTTAATCTCTTATTTAGAATGAATTTGGAATATTAATTGTTATGTATTCCAAATCAATTCAGTGATATACATTTTCATGATGTCTTTATTTTAAAAACAGAACAATTAGCGCGGGTCTGTGGTGTGTACATACACAATGCAGTGCAATATAAAACATGGCCACTTTGGTTCGGTTTTGACGTTTTCTTAAAGGCGCTAAGTAGGTTTATATTTTAAAAGGCTCTGCCTGAATAAAATAAAAATTATCCGGGTAATGCGCATTTATACAGCATCTGTAAGATTCGAATTACAAATTAATATGTTTGTTACAATCATTGAACAAATTGTTTTCGTATATTTGCAATAATACTGATCCGCTATCATTGAGCTTTATAAATTTCACTTCGTTCATTTATTATGATTGATAGTCGGTCGGCATTAAGGGCTTGATGCGAAATAACTTGTACAGAATAAACAATGTTATTTTGTTTCAAGCCCTAACTCAACCAAGCCTTCAGGATAATATTCATCAACTTGATGGCGGTTTCTTATAAGACTTTTTTATTAAGAAAAGGTAAAAATGGCAGTTACATCCTTATCGCAACTAGATTTCAACAAGGTTTATTCGTACGCTGATTACCTGAAATGGCAGTTTGAAGAACGTTTGGAACTCATAAAAGGAAAAATCTTTGCAATGTCTCCTGCCCCGTCCACCAGGCATCAAAAGATATCAGGAAATTGTGTACACTTTATAAGTAATTATTTTTATAAACACAAATGCAGTTATTTTCATGCTCCGTTTGATGTCCGACTGATTGACAAAACAAAATCCTGCAAGGCAGATAAAGATGTATATACAGTCGTTCAGCCGGATTTGTGCATTATTTGCGACAACAATAAAATTGATGAAAAGGGTTGCATTGGCGCGCCGGATTTGATCATTGAAATTGTTTCAGGCAAATCAAAAAGGGAAGTAAAGGAAAAATTTGCTCTGTATGAGGAATCAGGGGTCAAAGAATATTGGATTGTCTACCAGGAACATGAACATATTCACCAATTTGTTTTAGATGATAAGGAAAAATACCAGCTTGAAAAGATTTATACTGTTGATGACAAAATTTCATCGTTCCTGTTTCCTGATTTAACAATTGATGTTGAAGAAGTTTTTATAGAATAAGTAGTTTCCTGCCATACCTCTAAACAAATTCTTTTTTTTTCAGTTTATTTAGTGAGTTTAGATATTTCGAATTTTAATAATTTACAAAGAAGAATGATAACCCTGTATGAAATCTTCAATTCCTGACTTTGACAAAAAAGAACTGTTACATGACTATAAAATTGCCCTGATAAGCAGACACCTAAGCATTGCAGGACGAAAGGAAGTTCACCTTGGCAGGGCAAATTTTGGCATCTTCGGAGATGGCAAAGAAATTGCCCAAATCGTATTATCCAAATTTTTCCGCGATGGTGACTGGCGATCCGGTTATTACAGAGATCAAACAATGATGCTTGCCCTGGGACTGACAACACCGGAAATATTTTTTGCCCAGTTATATGGAGATACAAATTCCGAAAATAATCCGGACAGCGGCGGACGCTCCATGAATAACCATTATGCCACACCAAACATAAACAAAGACGGCTCCTGGAAAGACCTGACAAAGCAAAAAAATTCGGCCTCTGATATATCACCAACAGCCGGTCAGCTCCCCCGGTCTCTAGGATTGGCTTATGCATCAAAACTGTACAGACAAAACAAGGATTGGCATCAATATACTCAATTTTCGGACGAAGGGAATGAAGTTATTTTTGCAACGGTTGGTGATGCCAGTACTTCAGAGGGTCATTTTTTTGAGACCATGAATGCCGCCGGTGTTTTGCAGGTTCCTCTGGCAATGTCGGTTTGGGACGACGGGTATGGGATATCCGTACCACGGAAATACCAGACAATAAAAGAAAGTATCTCCAAAATTATGGAAGGATTTGCCCAGGACGATAAACATGAGGGAATACTCATCTATAGGATGCGGGGATGGAAGTATGAAGAGTTATATACCAATTATCGCGAAGGACTTGAAAAATGCCGAAACGAACACATTCCTGTGCTGTTTCACGTAGACGAAATGACCCAGCCGCTTGGGCATTCTACATCAGGTTCACACGAACGTTACAAATCCAAAGAAAGACTTGATTGGGAACAGGAATATGACCCGATTGCCAGAATGAAGGAATGGCTTCTTTCAGAGCATTATGCAGATGAAAAGACTTTGTCTGAAATTGAAAAAGAAGCAAAAAAAATTATCAAAGAGGCAAAGAAAAAGGCCTGGAAAAATTTTATTTCCCCAATAGAGGATGAAAGGAAACTCATTCTTGATACCATTGAGAACAAAACATGTACCTGTAAAAAAGGAAACCAGGAAAAGATAGAAAGGTATGCCAAATCACTTTCAGACAGACAATATCCCACAATGGGTGATATTTTTAGCACATCAAAAAAAATATTGCGTGAAATCTGCTTTGAATGCGAAGCTAAAGAACACCTGAAATCAACCCTGACAGACTGGATAAAAAAATATTATCCACTTAACCATAGACGATACAGTAGTCACCTCTATGCTGAAACAAATACAGGCAAACTAACTGAGGAAGTTCTCCCGGCATACTCCGAACAACCGGAAATGGTCGATGGCAGAATTGTATTGCGGGATAATTTCGATGCTCTGTTCAGTAAATATCCATTGTCAGTTACTTTTGGAGAGGATACAGGGCAGCTTGGCGGTGTAAACCAATGTATGGAAGGAATGCAGGAAAAATACGGGGAACTCAGGGTTACAGACACGGGAATCAGGGAAAGTACCATCACCGGACAGGCCATTGGGCTGGCGTTACGAGGCATAAAACCAATTGCCGAGATACAGTATTTTGATTACATCCTTTACGCACTTCAAACCCTTAGCGATGATCTGGCAACAATGCATTACCGGACAAAAGGCATACAGAAAGCGCCGGTCATCATACGGACGCGTGGCCACCGGTTTGAGGGTATTTGGCATTCAGGTTCACCGCTGAGTCTTGTCATGAATGCTATCCGTGGTATCCATGTATGCGTACCCCGAAATATGACCCAGGCAGCAGGTTTCTATAATATCCTCATGGAATCGGACGATCCGGCCCTGGTGGTGGAGCCTTTACTTGGCTACAGGGTGAAAGAAAAGCTCCCGTCAAATCCCGGTGAATACACAGTCCCGCTTGGGAAGCCGGAAGTTTTGACAGATGGTACTGATGTGACAATTGTCACCTATGGATCATGTGTGAGAATAGCCCTGGAAGCTGCCGGTCAACTTGCCGGGTATAATGTGTCTTGTGAAGTTGTTGATGTACAAACACTTTTACCTTTTGATACCAATCACCTTATCCTTGAATCTGTAAAAAAAACCAACAGGGTTATTTTTGTAGATGAAGATGTCCCGGGCGGTGCATCGGCTTTTATGATGCAAAAGGTACTTGAAATACAGGGCGCTTACAAGTACCTGGATTCAGCCCCGGTAACAATTTCAGCCCATGAACACCGGCCGGCATATGGCTCGGACGGCGATTACTTCTCAAATCCAAATGCTGAAGATATTTTCGAAAAAGCATATGAGATGATGAATGAGTTTGATCCGGCAAATTACCCGTATTTTTACGAACATCCACGATGAGGTTAAAATTCCTTCCTGCAAAAATTGATTCTATCATAAGAACCAGGCAAATCCTTTCACAGGTAGCCGTTTATTTCCTGATAAACCCCGGACTGGCGTTATTATGCACGCCGGTATGAATGGACCGAGTTTTATTGCAATTTCAATGGGATTGATCTAAAAAAAACTGTTCGAGCCGTTTTTTACAACCAGGAAAACCGGCCAGGGTATAGGGCTGACCCTTATCAGAGAAATCCTCACTGCACACAACTGCACTTTTTCACTGGAAACCCAAAAAGACGGATTTACAGAATTCAGGATAGGATTTAAAAAACTGAGGATACAATAGATTGAGCCATGCACATCCCTCAAATCTTTTCCCTTTTTCAATATATAATTTGATTAGGATTTCATGTACAGACCATCAATCGCGCCTGGGCAAACTTTTTATCAGAATTGTATCACATTCAGCTCCTTTAAACCTGTGATTTTTAATCCCCTGATACTCATCAAAATTATACCAGTCTTCAAAATCGTTCTTGCTGTTAAATGACTGCCCCACAGAAGACTGATTATCTGAAACCTGTATTTAGTTATTTTTTGCAATTTCATTTGTCATTTCATCCTGTAAAATGTAATTTTGGCGTCTTCATAAACTCACAACAACAAATCACAGTATCGAACAGGACATTTTTGTTAAAAAGCAATTCTTCCAAAATACCGGCCTGAACTGTTGGATAGCCCTAAGCAATGGGTAGTGTGCATATATTGAGTAAATTGGAGATTACCAAATTATTTGGTTTTGAAATCCGAAAAAGAATAATTTTTAGGCTAAAACATAAAGTATCATGAACAAAACACTAATAGGAACTCTTTCACTGGCAGTAGCATTGTCAGCATGTAACGAGCAAAAAGAAAATGAGAATAAACAATTACCTCCCCCAAACATCTTATGGATCAATTGTGAAGACATCAGTCCGAATTTAGGATGTTACGGTGACGAATACGCTACCACCCCGAACCTGGATAAGCTGGCTGAAGATGGTGTGGTTTTTACAAACGCTTATGCCACAGCGCCTATTTGTTCACCTTCCCGGTCTTGTCTCATATCCGGCTTATATGCCACATCACTTGGAACCCAACACTTGTTCAGTGCCATAGATATTCCTGAACATATAAAAACCCTTCCTGAATATCTCGGGCAAAAGGGTTATTTTACAGCCATGTATGGGAAAACAGGATACAATTTTAATCCTGACAGACCCGAAGACCGCTATGATTACCTGCACTGGCGCGATGATTACGCTCCCTGGCGAAAACGCGAAGGAAAACCTTTTTTCGGATATTTCACCCTGGGTTACACACATGAAGGCCCAACAAACAATAGCCAGGCCTGGAAAAAAAATGTTAAAAGTCTTCCTGAAAATTTGTTACATGACCCGGAAAAAGCAAATGTCCCGGAAATATTGCCCCAAACCGGTGAATTCAGAAAAATATGGTCGCATTATGCTGATAATATCACGGTGATGGACAAAAAAGCCGGACATATACTTGACCTGCTCCGTAAAGATGGTCTGATGGACAGCACTTTTGTTTTCTTTTTTTCAGACCATGGCGCCGGTCTGCCTGGCTACAAGCGCTGGGTATACAGCTCCGGGCTCAGGGTTCCGCTCATTATCCATATCCCAAAGGCATACAAACATCTTACAGATTTTGAGCAAGGAACAAAAACAGACCAGCTGACCAGTTTTGTGGATTATCCGGCGACTGCTCTCAACCTTGCCGGGATTGATGTTCCAGAACATATGGAAGGCACTCCGTTTATGGGAAAGAAAAAATGTAGCAAACGGGAATATGTCATCGGGGCACGGAGCCGGGCGGATAATTTTTACGAGACAGCCCGCAGCATCTCTGATGGCAATTACCTTTTCGTGAAAAATTTCAGACCACATTTTCCCTACATGCAACCAGGTCATATTTTTGATACGAAAGAAAAGGAAGGATTTGTTGAAATTCATCGTTTACACAAAGACGGTAAACTAAATCCTGAATTTGAAAAATATTTCAACCCAAAACCCAGGGAAGAATTCTATGATATGAAAAAAGACCCGCTGGAACAAAATAATCTGATTCATTCACCCGATTACCAGGAACAAATAAGTAAAATGCGGCACCAGTTAAAAAGCTGGATGATAGAAACCAAAGATGCCGGCCTGCTCCACGAACCGGAATT
This sequence comes from uncultured Bacteroidales bacterium, assembly GCA_964629805.1. GTDB lineage: Bacteria > Bacteroidota > Bacteroidia > Bacteroidales > CAZVTW01 > CAZVTW01. Next base: position 11,459 of record CAZVTW010000032.1, read on the forward strand.
CATGATACGGTCTCAGGGCTCAACAGTGTACGAAATGCTTCGTAACCCGGAAAAATTTGATGCTAAAACAATTTACGAGGCAGCAGACTTGGTTGGGAAAAATAATCTTCAGGAAATAAAAGAAAAACTCAGGGACAAAGACAGCGGTGTTAGATACTGGGCTATTCTGGCTGTTCAGGCGCTGAAAAAAAATGGCGTTGAGGCCGTACCACAGCTGAAGGAACTTTTACAGGACAATTCACCTGTTGTTCAGATTGAAGCGGCGTATACCCTTTGTCAATACAACGAAACCGGAGAAGCGCTTCAGGTTCTGGCCAAATGGCTGAAAGACGACCGCGAATGGCTGGTATTGCATGCTGCAAGAAGTCTTGAACTGATAAAAGAAAAAGCCAAACCCGTTTTACCTGTCCTAAAAGAAGTGAAGGCGAATTATTGGAACAAAAAACAGGGGTCAAAAAAGAAAAAATCAATGTACAGTTCCGCTATCAATATGTCATTACGATATGCACTGCACCATTGTGGTGAAAAAACGGATTTGGATTAAAACAGAAATTTCCTGTATCAAAAAAAATCCGCTCCATAAGTTACTGCATATTTTTTCCTGTATTCAGACGGTGTCATACCTTTTATCATTCTGAACTGGCAATTGAAATAGGAAAAATTGTTATACCTGGACTCATACCAAATGGCAATAAGGGTATTTCTTCCGTTTAACAGCAGGGAGCAGGCATATTCGATCCTCATTTTAAGGCATGATATTAATCTCCTGATGAATTTAATGTCACATCTTTTTGAATATTTCATTTATCTTGTTATGTATAAATAAAATTTGTGGTACAACGAGTTCTTTATTGTCGTTAAATATCACATAATCAGATAATTGCATCTTTTGATTATCGTCCATCTGTGACTGCATCCTTTTTTGGATTTGTTCCCGGGGTAAGTTGTCACGTTTTATAACACGTTCTGTCCTTAGGGATTCAGGAGCATAAACAGTAATGGTTTTATCAAGTGATTTATAATGGCCTGTTTCAAAGATAATGGCGGCTTCTTTAATCACATATGAGTATCCTTTGTGCTGGTTATCAGAAATCCATTTTTCAAATTTTCTGTTAACAGCAGGATGTATTACCTCATTAAGTTTTTGTAACAATAAACTATCATTAAACACAACAGATGCTAACTTTGATGTATTAAGTTTGCCAGTTTTGTAGTAGATATCCTGTCCGAAGAGAGTCTTTATCTCATCCCGGATGTCTTTCTGATGGTAAAGTTCTTTTGCTTGTCTGTCAGCATAAAAAACAGGAATACCCAGTACTTCAAAAACATTTGCCGCTATTGTTTTCCCACTTCCGATACCACCTGTCAAACCCACTTTAAGCATTATCAAAATTTTTTAGCGTTCAATAATATATTCAACATCCCGGGGGTGGTACCTGTAACTGATGATGTTTTCAGGAGCTTTGACAACCTGTACCTTGAGCTTTTCTGCTTTATTTTTATTGACATCTTCAAAATCAACAACAGCCAGGAAATCGTCCGGAGAAATTTTTTCATACTGGCTGATAGTGACCAGATAGCTGATGTTAACCTTGTCGGGAAACATCTTGAGAATGGAATTCTGTGGCAGATTCCTGACATAAATAGGCACTTTAATAGTTGCTTCGGTATAGCGTTCAACCGGAATACTGATACTCACTTTTTCTGTCGACAAAATAATCCCTTTTATTTCCGCAAGGTCAATTTTGTCATAAACAGTTTCCTTCAATCCTGTGTAAGTTTGCTTTTTTGTATAGATAGCGGAAATAGTATCAATAATGAGATTTGGTCCTGCAACTTCTACACTATCCGGGATTATCATAACAGGGCCGTTTTGTACAAATTGGTCTGCGAATTGCAGGTCCAGTTCGGGCTTGACAGGAACCTCCTTATAAACAATATCATCATACTGAAAAAAAATAGAGTCCGGCTCTATCTCAAGCACTTTAAATTCACTATTTACCTGGTCTGCAATTCTGTCCAGGTTTTGTTTGGTTGAAAGGAAATACTTAGAAGTGTCACTGACTTCTTCATTTGTAGATGATAATTCGGATACGTCAATGATAATTGGCTTCCTGACCGGATCCAGTTTATGCTGAATTATTGAGAAGCCATAGGCACGTACTTTCAGAATGAAATCTTCGGGTGCTTCCCCTACGAGGACTTTATTTTTTGGGAAATTTGCATATTCAACCGGATAGCTAATTTTGGTGGCATATTCTTTATTCAGGGCATTTAGAAACCAAAACAGCGTAGAGAGGGCCAGGAAAAAAAGAAAAATAAGCAATCGCTGGTCTATCTTCACTTTTTTTCGATTTTGTACTTTTTCTTTTAATCTTGATATCATAAAAGAGATAATTCAGGATTTCTATTTTTCCCAAAGGTAAAAAAGATTATGGCTATAATTCAAACTTTTTCCTCAGTAATTCGCTTTCTTCTGTTATCAGATGAATTGAATACTGACCTTTTGGGAATTTTCGCACATCAATGTTCAGTTGCTTTGTATATTTGCCGGGATTATGAGGTTTTTTCTCAAATATTATACTGACAACCTGACGGTTTTCATATCTGATGACCAAACTGACCAATGTATTGTTCCAAATCTCATATTCTATTTCTCCTTGTAATGCTTCCGGTTTGTCGGAGAAAACCACAGATGTATCTTCTGTATATGCTATTGTATACCAGGGAATATCAATATCCAGTAGTACTGACATGAATTTATGGAGTTTTCGCTGTTCTTCTTTATTTTCTGAATGAACAGAACTTAAGTCATGAGAATCAGTGAGTACCCAAATTGCATGTTGCATCACCCCGGGAGAATAATCATGCGCATTCAAATGTTCTGCCAGTTTTACCACTATCGTGTCTGCTTTCCGTCCTGTGTTAAATACGGCTTTTTCGAAAGGTGACCTTTTTGAAGCCTGACAACAAAAACCGTATCCCTTAACAGAGGCAGACTCTTTGGCCATAACAGGAATGGTTTTTTCTTTTACTATCAGAATATCCTGAATGTTGGTGTCAGCAGATTCAAAAATCCATCCGGGCTCAATCCTGACAATTGTATCTTTGAGAAAAGCGCTCAACAAATCAACTTTGATACATTCTCCGGAGTGCCCTCCAAGGCCCGAAACAGATGCAGAAATCATTCCTTTGTCAATCGCTCTTCCAAAATTTATAAAATTCTTTTTTGTTTCATTTGTAAAGGAAAATGATAAAGAAATAATTATAAATATTGTTATTTCGAAATAATGTGCATTTTTAGTTTTCAACATGATTTTATAAGTTTGATGGAAGAAATTAATTTTCGTAACTCTTTAGTAACATGGTATGGGATTCCTCCCCGATTTACTCGAAGGACGAATCTTTTGGTTAAATTATACAACTAAATAATTTCGAATTTTTAATATCTGATAAAGATAATACTTTTTTATGAAGTTAATCTGCTAACAATAATTCTTTGGAAGAAATAATATAATCTCATGAAAGCTTCTTTACTAAAAAAAATGAATCAGCCAATCGCCATAGAATATTTTAAATAACATAAAAAAATCATCTAAAAATTTTCACCCTATTATTGTAATTTTGATTCTCCCTCAATAAAATTATGCTTTTCAGTTCTTTCTGAATTTTTCTTTTTCCGAATAAAACAAAATTATTTTTTCTACGTACAAGTAGTACAACCCTTTTAATCCTTTTTTTAATACTATTGCTATGAATATGAAGTATATTTTTTTAATCGCTTGTGTGATTATGATGATTGGGCTGTCGTCAGCCCAGGTGGAAAAAAGTGAATCCCCGTTCATGAAAACAGGTTATATTCCAATTTTTATTAAATATACCGAATGGCAGAACGAACAGGATATTGATGTATTCCGTATTGGAATTTTAGGAAATTCCCTGGTAACCGAACTCATGAATGACTATTTTAAAAAGTATCCAATCAAGAACTATAAACCGGTCGATATTCTCTTTTTTAACAGTGCAGATGAAGTAACAGACATCCATTTTTTATTTGTTGCAGATGACTGGGCTGGAAATATTGATGAGGTGTATGACAAAATTCAGGGGAAAAACACCTTGCTGGTAACAGACAACTGCCGTAAGAAGGACCTCATCATGATAAATTTTGATGAACATACCTCTGACAAACAACTTGAAATCAATCTTGACAATATAGCCAAAGAGGGACTTAAAATGTCATCAAAATTGGTCTCATTTAATGGTGTGAAATTATATTCTGATAATTGATAATAAATTCCTGGTTTTGATTTTCTAAATTGTGTTCATATGAAACATCCATGATTAAGGCGTTTAAATACACCGACCTTTAGTCGGGCATCCTCGAAATCGAAGATTTAGGGACATGTGGATGATGAAATCATAGGTTGTTGGTTATACAATAAATCGTAAATATGAAACATACGAAACAGCAAGGCACAAAATGAGTTGATGTAAATCACCGTTTTCCCGAAAAATTCTTATCATGTGAAAATGAAGTGAATAAAAATGAAAACCGCCCACGAGCAGGATTAGCAAAAAATATTTATCTATAATCTGTGCTTTCAAATATCTTGTCCGCAGAACCTGCGATGAATCCTTGGTATAAATTACCTTGTGCATCAGGATAACGTCTGGTAAACTCATAATAACATGAAGGAATTTCATAAACACCTTCCCTGAATTTGATTTTCACTTTCTCTGCAAGGGTACTTGATTGTTGTAACAGTTGCTGTGGGGTTCCTTTTATCTTACCACCTGATGTATTGAGTTCATAACCATTTTGTTCAATAAAAGCATTGACCTTTTCTATTGAATCATATTTTTTTAGGTCATTAACAAAGACAGCAAAGTGGTTTGGTACATAGCCAAATGCATATACCCAGGCAGCGTATTCCGACTCCTGGCGGAGACGCTGATAGGTTTCATACCTCACCTTGCCCCATATTCTGCCGGCAAATATCAAATCTCCGTCATTAATATTTTCATCTGGTGTGTTATTAACAACCTGCCTGATTTTTCTCTGCAATTCAGGGCTGAACTCTTCCAGCAAAAGCTCAGAAATAAAAATTTTTGGTGCATCAGGGTACTCGGGATGCTCAAAATGTTTTGCAAAGAGCTTTTTTTCTTCAAAATTGTATTTCCCTTTTTGTTCATATCCCATTTCCCTGAAAGGTTGAGCCAGGATGTCCAGGCCTATATTCGAATCATTGTATGTGCGAAAAGCGATGTGATCGTCCCTGACTTCTTCGCCTGCAGATTCAAACAATCCGCGAATTGCTTTGGCTGAGGGTGCAATGGTGATATAATCATTCCAGAGTTGATTAAAAACAGTTTGCATCTGATCATTCATAATGGTATAATTTTAGGTTAAAATATGATTTTTAGTGTAATCTCTTTCAACTTTTTTATATTTGTTCAAAACCAGGTGGCATCTGATATACCATTGAATTAATTTTTTCGGTTATACCATATCAAGGGCATTTTTTATATCCCACAATAAATCATCCGCATTCTCAACACCGATAGACAACCTGACAAGGTTATCATTGATCGAAAGCTCCTGTCGCTCTTCCGGCTCTACGTCACTGTGTGTCATTGTGGCCGGATGTTGTGCCAGACTTTCAGTACTTCCAAGACTCACAGCGAGTTTAATAAGGCTAAGGTTATTCATAAACCTGAATGCTTCTTTTTCCCCTCCTTTTATATTAAATGATAACATGGCCCCTGTTGACAGGCATTGCCGTTTGAAAATCTCGTATTGCTCACCGTCTTTTTCGGTCAGTAACCCAAGATAATGCACTTTTTCGACTTTGGTGTGGTTGTTTAAAAAGGCAGCTACCTTTTGCGCATTCGAGACCTGGGTTTCCATTCTGACTTTCAATGTTTCAAGGCTGCGCATCAGCAACCATCCGGTATATGGCCCTGCCATGGAACCCAAAAATGTTCTGAGACCTTTGACCCGTTTTATTAACGCTTTACTACCGAGACAGGCTCCTGCAATGACGTCACTATGACCGCCAATGTATTTTGTAGCTGAATATATAACCAGGTCAGCGCCAATTTTAAGAGGGTGTTGCCATAAAGGCCCCATATAAGTGTTGTCAACAATGACTAACACTTTTTTTTCATCCGTTGAATATTTATCAGCAATATTTCGGCAGTCCTGTAAATCAATCAGAGCATTTGTTGGGTTTGCAGGCGTTTCAATATAGATGATTCTAAGTTTATCGGCACATCCACTTTTTTCAAGAACCTGCAGAATCTCTTCCTTTGATTGGTGTGGCTTGAATCCACAAATTTTGATGCCAAATTTTGGAAGTACTTTTTTAATAAAATGGTCTGTCCCTCCATAGATTGGCCGGCTGTAAAGTAAAACAGAACCGGGTTCCAAAAACTCCAGTAATGTTGTTGAAATTGCAGACATTCCACTCTCAAAAACAGCCCCATCATCAGCATCATCCCACAGGGTTAACCGGTCTTCCAGAATTTCGAGGTCAGGATTATTTAATCTACTGTAAATCAATCCCAATTCTTCTTTTGGTTGCTTTTCACGAATTCCATAAGCCAGTTCGAAAAAGGCTTTGCCTTCTTCTGCTGTTTTAAAAACAAAGGTTGATGTTTGAAAAATAGGGCACTTTATTGCGCCTTCAGAAAGGTCTGGTTTGTAACCGTAAGACATCATCAGACTTTCCGGCTTAAACAATTTTCTTTTGTCCATATGTATAATTTAGTAGGGTGAATATAGTAAGAGGATATTATGTAATGTAATTTACACAAATTATTTGGTCTTTTCAAGATGTTATCCGGCACGCATAGACATAAAAAAAAGCCAGGAAAGCAATTCCTGACTTTTTTATTCTACATAATAAATATAAATGTCTCTTATTAATCAAATTCGTCATTATATAGTTGCCAGTTTCTATCCTGTGTGCGGGCATTATGCATTGTCTTTAGCATCTCTTTGACAATATCAGGATGCTGATCCGCTATATTATTTTGCTCACCGATATCAACTGACAGATCATACAATTCAACCGGTGCATCCGGGTTCTCAAAAACATTGAGTCGAACAGCTTTCCATTTTTCTTTTCTCAGAGCCTGCAATTTTCCGCCTTCATGAAATTCCCAATACAGATACTCATGCTTTTTTTGCTCATCACTGTGTCCGGTCAGTTCGGACAGCATTGAAATACCATCAACATCTTGCGGAACCGGCACATTGGCAATGTCACAGGCTGTTGGGAGAAAATCCCAAAAGGCCGAAATATGGTCTGAAGTAGTTCCTGGCTGTATTTTCCCTGGCCACCAGGCAATATATGGTTCTCTGATGCCACCTTCATATAAATCGCGTTTGCTTCCCTTCAGTGGGCCGTTACTGTCAAAAAATTTGGTAAATCCGTGCTTCCCTTCCCTCATTGGGCCATTATCGCTTGTGAAGACCACGAATGTATTTTTATCTATGCCTAGATTTTTTAACATCTGCAAAATCTGTCCAATATCTTTATCCATCCTTGTAATCATAGCTGCATACCCTTTCTGATCACTTGGCCAGTCTTTATCTGCATACATACCATAATCAGGGACTTCCTGCATTTGACCATCCGGCGCTTCCCCATTGTTATGAGGAATGGTGTATGGAATATACAGGAAAAAGGACGTATCTTTATTGTCTTTAATAAAATTCAGCGCTTCATTCGTAAATAAATCATGCGAGTAATCAACTTTTTTTGTTGAATAACTGCCAAGCCCATTATGCCAGGCTGTTGAATCAAGGTATTTTACTTCATTGTCAAGGTATTCTCTTTTCCCGTTGCGGATAAGATACTCAGGATAATAGTTGTGGGCAAGAACCTGGTCAGTATATCCGTAGAAAAAATCCCAGCCCTGTTTATTGGGATCACCTTCAGAACCAGTGATTCCAATGCCCCATTTTCCAATCATGCCGGTGACATATCCGCCGTCTTTCAGAAGTTCGGCAACAGTAACAGTTTCATCTGGTATGGGCATTTGACCGTGTGGTTCAGCCTGCTTGTTACCCCGAACTACGGCATGTCCGGTATGCTTACCGGTCATCAACACACATCTTGAAGGAGCACATACTGAAGTTCCGGCATAATGCTGAGTGAATTTTATGCCCTCAGAGGCCATTTTGTCGATATGAGGTGTTTTAATTAACTCCTGCCCGTAACAACCGGCATCGCCATAACCCATATCATCTGCCATGATGTAGATGATATTTGTTTTTTGCGAAGATTGTTCATTTTCACTTTTTTGTTTTTCGGGTGCATCACATCCGCTGAAAGATAATAATATACCCGGTACTACAGGGTACAAAAAATTCATTTTTTTCATGATCATACTGTTTTTTTGATTTATATTACCATTGTACTTATGATGAAGTTTTATGCTTATCAATTTCGATAAATAAAACCAAAAATAGTTTTATACTCAGTAAATTTTTCTGCCTGAAAATAGTAAAAAAAAATCAAAGGATTAAATATCGAATATAAAAGCTAAAAGTAGAAAAAAAACCGAAAAACGGAAATATCTTTTCTGCCCTATTATCCAATTTTGGCTGTTAAAATAAGTATAACAGAATTTGTTTGTTCCCTGATTTTAAAATTCATTGAAATGCAGAATAGCCTGACAGTAAAAAAAACTGTCAGGCTGGAAAAAAATCAAAGTTTAAGTTTATAGGCAACAACCCTGTTATCATAAAATGTCGGAATCAAAAGCATCATTTTATCCGGGATGAATTCAATATCAGCGCTGTTAACTTTCTTATCGTTAAAATTAAGAAGCTCAATTTTTTGTTTTTCAGGATGAATAAGCTGGGTTGTTCCCTGCCAGTCCGAATTTACATACCAGCCATTTCCAACTGCCTCAAGTCCGTCTATACTCCCTGTATTGTCAATAAATAATTCTTTTTCAGTTGTTTCAAGATCAACTTTAAAAACTTTTTGTGCACCTATCAGCAGGAAATCACCTTCAACAAAAAGACCATTAGGAGATTGTAATTCATCATCCTCTAACCAAACATCAATTTCTCCTTCTGAAATCATGTGAATTTTACCGGTTCCCATATCAGAAATGTAAACATTTCCGGTATTCTGATCGATATCTATATCATTCAGAAATTGTGCCCCGCCAACAGGATATTCATTTATTATTGATGATTCTGCTATATTTATTTCCACAACTTTATCTATATCAGTTACAAATAATGACTCTCCAAAAATACCCATCCCTTTGGGAGCATGAAGCCCTGTTATCCATTCCGGCGAAAGAATTTCTCCCTGCATTGAGAGTTTTGAAAGAAATCCGTTTCCGTCCTTTTCGGATGGATTCCCGTTAATATTTGCCACATAAAGTACATCATTATCCTGATCATAAATAACAGATTCAGGAATTTTAAAATCTGAAGGAGAAGACCATATTTCTTCTACTTCAGGGGCAGATTCCTGTTCTTCTGCCTTTGCAGTTTCCTGCATCGCCAGGGTATCTGAAGTTTCCTCATTCTTTTCTTTTTCCTTTTTACCTCCATTGCAGGAAAGAACAAAAATGAGAGCAATAGCAATCACTAAGCTGAATGATTTTGTTGATTTCATAATGTGAAAATTTTAGGGTTTGTATAATAAAAATATCTAATCAAATTTACAAAAATTTGATAAAAAATAATCGAATTTTCTAAAATGAATTTTGTGATATTTAGTGGTTTGGAGTTTTGGTGGCAAAAAAAAATCTTTCACTTTATTAAATCATATGGGATTAAAATGTTTTCTTATCATTTTAACATTGAATGAATCAAAGGAGCCAAACGGTTACAATTACAGAAAGAAAAGGCAAGTTATTTACTATTTGAAAGCTATTCATTCATATACGGAAAGTACGAGACATGACACTGTGCTTTTTACATGTCGAATTCAGAAATTGTCCTGAAATCGCTTTCAATATCATCAAGATCAAACTGATCACGAAAACTGATATCAGATACTCTTTTCTGAAATTCAAAAGTATCTAAATGGCAAAATTCAGAAGCCTCCTGCAAAGTCATATAATCCCTTTCGTAAAAGAAGACTGCAAGTTCCTCCTGCAGTTCTTCCTGCGAAACTTTTCCTGTATTAATAATATTATCGGGAAGTTCAATGACCATATTTTATTTTTTGTATAAATATAATGCTTTTTCTTCTTTTTATCAATGAATTTAGCAGATATATCATTTAATTTGTAAAGAAAATATTAAATTATTAAATCATGCGCAACAGTAGTTTTCTGAAATTCGTTTATCTGCCTGTATCCACCTTATTACTCATATCTTGCTCATTAACAAAGAATGATGATGACTGCAATAAGCAACGAAAAGCAAATTCCGACAACTCACTGATTTCAATACCTTACCTTAACAACTGTGTTATTGATGCCCGTCCTGATGAATGGCAACTATCATATCATTTCCAACTCATATCAAATGAATATTTTGAAAAAAGAAAAAATAATGATTTCAAAGTAGATGTCAAACTGGCGTGGAACGAAAAAGGCATCCTGTTAATTGCTGAAGTTACGGATGACTCACTCTTTTTGAAAAAAAATAATGCCTGGACATGTGACGGTCTTGAAATTTTTGTTTCTGACAGTATTGGCTCAAAAGACCTGGTTCAGTATGCTTTTGTCGGTTTGCCTGTAGAAAAAGAGCAGGATGGAATCAATGTTTTTGACTATCGCAGATCAAAAGAACTAAGAGGAAAACCTATTGAATATGAATTACAACGTTTAAAAACGCAGGATGGTTATGTTATTGAAGCTTTATTGCCCTTTCAGAATAATTTCAGACAAGGTTCTGTTCCGGAGTCCGTCTGCATTCAGATTTTCGCCAGTGATTTTGACAAAGAAAACGACACTAATGCCATTCGTTATAAATGGCATTATTCACCCAAAGTTCATTCAAATACGCAGGCAATGTACCAGGTGTATTTGACAGAATCTGCATCAGAAGAAATACCGGATGTAAAAGCATACATCATTGATGAAAATGAACTGAGAATACGGGTTTCACAATTTGAAGACAATGGTTTTTATATAACTGATGAACAAGGAGTTCCGCTTAATGATATAACAACAGAAAGAACATCACAACAGAAAGAACAGATATTTATTATTGAGGATCAACAAATAATGCAACATGACTTTGTCACGATAAAAAGCAAAGACAGCGATTTCCTTCGAAAAATCAGAATTCCGCTTTTGCCAATCAGGTATATCAATATTCCCAAACCACCACCATTTGAAATTGTTATACGTAATTATGAACAAAAAGATAAAATCAATCCGCCACCGGAAGGCGCTTTATTGTTTATCGGAAGTTCATCAATACGAAGATGGTACAACCTTGAAAATGACATGAAAGGCATTGAAGTGATTAATCGCGGATTTGGCGGTTCAACTGCCAGTGATGTACTCAGGTACATCCACAGGATAGTGTTGCCTTACAACCCCTCTAAAATTATCTATTACGAAGGTGATAATGATATTGCCAGGGGTATCAGCCCACAGAATTTTATTGACTCCACCCGGAAATTTATACAAATTGTCAGGAAACAATTGCCCGAAACCAAGATTTATCTACTGTCTGTGAAACCCTGTCCACAAAGGATACATATATGGGATACAAATGCCAATGCCAATCGAATGTTGGAGGAATTGGCAGAAAACACTCAAAAGGTATATTTCATTGATGTGGCCTCAGCAATGTTTGATAAGAGAGGTAAGCTCAAACAAGATATTTTTGTTGCAGACGGGGTTCATATGAATGATATGGGATATGAAATATGGACAAAACTTATTCGGCAAAAACTAAAAAAAACATCAAAATAGAAACATGGAGACAGGCGTTATAATGAAATAAGTATATTTTTCATTCAATGAGGTATAAATAAAAAACATACATATGGTACAATTACAATAGATGAAACATCCATGATAATGGTTTTTTAATACACCGACTTTAAGTCGGGCATCCTCGAATTCGAAGATTTTGGGACTTACTGACTTTGGGTCGGGTATCTTCGAAATCGACGATTTCGGGACACGTCGATGATTAAAAAATTAACTGAAAGTTAATAAATTCGTTTACCCCGTTAAATATCTAAATGAGAAATGATTATTTCACGGGGTAAACCCTGTGAAATAACTCTTCCGATTATAAAATATTTCACGGGGTAAACCCTGTGAAATAACTCTTCCGATTATAAAATATTTCACGTGGTGAAATTCGCGGACAAAAAATTTTGCGGTCAAAATTTAAACACATGAAAGTACAGAACAGGCCAAAACATTTCTGGATTTTGTAAGGACCTTACTTTTTGTTAAAATTGAGAAGTCGGACAAGATACCAAACCAGGAGACTATTGAGGCAATTGAGGATGTTGAAAAGGGAAATGTAAACGAGTTTAAAAATGTTAAGGAATTATTTGATAAAATAAGAAAAGAAGCCAATGTACAGAATCAAAACTTCAAAGAAATTTGAAAAAGATTCTATCAGGTGTATTAACATAGAAATGAATCTTAGTCTTTTAGAGGAAACGGTAAATATTTTAGCTTTTGATGGATATTTTCCTCAAAAATACAAACCTCATCAATTGAAAGGTAGATGGAAAGGCTATTGGGAATGCCATATTAATCCTGATTGGCTTCTGATATAGGCAATTGATCACATATCAAAAGAAATTGGATTGGTCAGGACAGGTACCCATTTTGATATTTTTCGGTAAAATGATATGCATATACATTTTATTTCATAAAAAAAGCGTGCATCTGTGCACGCTTTTTTTTTATAGCATCTAATCTTGCTTATTCCGCAGTTGAATAATCCATAGCAGCCATTCTCTTGTAAGACTGATGTCTCCATTTTGCATTTTCCTCAGCAGCGACGAATAATTCTTCTGCAATTTCCGGGAATGACTTCTGCAATGAAGTATAACGCACTTCACCTGATAAGAAGGTCTGGAACTTACTCCAGTCAGGTTCTTTTGAATCGAGTTGGAAAGGATTTTTTCCTTCTTTTTCAAGCAGTGGATTATATCTGTACAGAGACCAGTAGCCACATTCAACGGCTCGTTTTTCTTCGTCCTGTGTTTTGCTCATACTTGCACGAAGTCCGTGGTTGATACATGGCGCATACGCAATAACCAAAGACGGGCCGGGATAGGCTTCTGCTTCCCTGATGGCTTTCAGGAATTGATTCTGGTTAGCGCCCATACCTACCTGTGCAACATATACATATCCATACGACATGGCCATAGCGCCCAGGTCTTTTTTGCGGATACGCTTACCGGAAGCTGCAAATTTAGCAACCGCGCCAACAGGTGTTGCTTTGGATGACTGTCCTCCTGTATTTGAGTAGACCTCTGTGTCCA
>CAZVTW010000033.1:0-24128 GCA_964629805.1 uncultured Bacteroidales bacterium
GCAAGGATATTTTTATGCATGTAGCCCGCGCTGAAGCTAAAATTCATCAAAAATCCCCTGAAGAAATTCATTTTCATGAAGTTGGAGCCACAGATTCAATTGTTGACATTGTTGGAGCAGCCATTTGTTATGATCACCTGGAAATAGACAAAGTTCTTTGCTCACCGGTGCAGCTTGGTGGAGGATTTGTAACATGTGCCCATGGAACAATGCCGGTTCCGGCGCCTGCCACAGCAGAAATATTAAAAGACGTACCTGTCAGATCAGGGGCCGTGCAATTTGAAACAACAACGCCAACCGGGGCAGCAATTTTAAAGACCCTTGTGAATGAATTTACTGATAAGCCTGAATTCCGGATACAAAAAACAGCATATGGTATTGGTCATAAAGAATCTGAATTTCCAAATCTTCTCAGAGCATACATTGGCACACTCCAGGAGGATTTAGATACCGAAAAGCAGGGAGCTGTGGTTATCGAATCCAATATTGATGACATGATTCCCGAACATTATGATTTCCTCATGCAGAAATTGTTTCAGGCAGGCGCTCATGATGTGTATTTTACACCAATCATCATGAAAAAAAACAGACCTGCTGTAAAAGTCAGTGTCCTGTGTGCCGAAGGTGACGAACCGAAATTCATCAACATATTACTCTCAGAATCATCAACTTTTGGCATCCGTAAAACAAAGGTGACTAAGGAGATGTTGGTAAGAAAAACAGGACAGATTGAAACAAGGTTTGGTAAGGTTCGTATTAAATACGGATATTTGAATGGCGCACTTGTGAAATCAAAACCAGAGTATGATGATATCAGGAGACTGGCCGAAAAGAACAATTTGCCGGTGAATGATGTTTATCTGGATGTATTATCAAATCTAAATCAAAGTAAATAAATGATAAAACATCCAAAATATCAACAATTAACAGAATATTTGCAAACTCTTGAGAGTGTACTTGTTGCTTTTTCCGGAGGGGTAGACAGCACATTTTTATTAATGGTTGCACGTGAGGCCCTTAATGATAATGTACTGGCCGTAACTGTATCAACAGCTTACATGCCAAAGTGGGAAATACAGGAAGCAATCGATTTTGCAAAAGTTCTTGGGATTAAGCATAAAATGGTTAACCTGCCTGTTCCGGAAAAAATAAAAAACAATCCAAAACACAGGTGTTATTCATGCAAACATATCATATTTAAGAAGCTGCTTGAAACAGCTGAAAATGAGAATATAAAACATGTTGTTGACGGTTCTAATCTTGATGATTTAAACGATTTCAGACCCGGAATGAAGGCCCTGGAGGAGTTGAATATTAAAAGCCCGCTTAAACAAGTTGGATTAACAAAAGAACAAATTCGCAAATTTTCACGGCAGCTCAGGTTACCCACCTGGGATAAACCCGCCTATGCCTGTTTGTTGACTCGTTTACCTTATGGGAGAGAGGTCAAACCTGATACCTTGAGAAAGATTGAAGAATCAGAAAAAGTTTTACATGACCTGGGTTTTAAAGCGGCCAGAGTCAGGGATCATGATAACCTGGCACGCATAGAAGTGCCGCGAGATGACATTAAACGGCTAATCAACAAGCAGGAACAGTTCATTGAAGTTTTCAAAACCTATGGGTATGAATTTGTATCTGTTGATTTGGAAGGATACAGGCAGGGAAGTTTTAATGTGATAAATTCTTAATAGAAGTTAAATTACTTAAGCAGGTTTAAAAACCATTAGGCTTGCTGTTTTTGTAGAAAGTATTCCTGACAAACCACGAAAACATTAAAAAATATCCAACAAACAAAAAAAACAGGCCTGGATGTTAAACCTGTATTTATTGTGATTGGAAAAAATTCAGTAAAAATTCAGTAAAACATATATTTTTTTTATCTATGGACTCAGAATATCTTAAAATATTGCTTCAACAAGTCAGGGAAGGAACAAAATCTGTTGATGATGCTGTTTCAGACCTGCGGGATTTGCCTTTTAAGGATATGGGATTTGCCACCATTGATAATCACCGTGCACTCAGGGTAGGGTACCCGGAAGTTGTTTATTGTTCGGGTAAAACGATTGAACAGGTACGCAGGATAATTGAATTTATGAATACCAAAGATTCTAATATCCTCGCAACTCGTGCAACACCTGATATGTACGAAGCAGTTAAAGATAATATTCCTTCTGCTGAATATAACATTGCCGGACGGACAATTACAGTGAAAAAGAGAAAGATAGAACAAACAAAAACACCTATTGGAATTGTAACAGCCGGCACATCTGATATTCCTGTTGCAGAAGAAGCTGCTGAGACAGCAGAAATTTTCGGGAACAAAGTCGAAAGAATTTTTGATGTTGGTGTTGCCGGAATTCACAGGTTATTTCATAAACTGGATATTCTGCGGAAAACAAAAGTGCTTGTTGTTATTGCCGGTATGGAAGGCGCTTTGGCCAGTGTTGTTGGTGGTTTGATCGACAAGCCAATCATTGCTGTTCCTACAAGTATTGGCTATGGCGCTAACTTTGGCGGGCTTTCTGCTCTTTTGGGCATGCTCACCAGTTGCGCAAGCGGTGTCTCAGTTGTAAATATTGACAATGGATTCGGGGCTGCCTATATGGCTTCAATGATAAATAAAAGCTGACAGCAATAACGCTTAATCCAGATGTTTCAGTAGGTTACTGTGGCCGTCCCGTTCATCAGGCTCAGGATGAATTGTCGCTTCGATGTTGAATTTCGCCTTTATTTCCCGCTCTATTTTTGAGACAATATTGTGCACATCAATGAGTGTCATATGACGTGGCAGGATGATGTGGCAGGTCATTTCTTTATGCCGACCGTATCGATGTAAATGAAAATGGTGAATATATAATTCACGATCTGCTATTCCTGATATCGTATTTTTAATGTCCTGTTCAAGGCTGTATTCAATTCTTTTACCAAGCAACGAACTTGCCGGGTCTTTGGTGATGCTGTAACCAGTATAAAAAACGAATAATGACACAAGAATTCCCAGTACACCGTCTATCCACCAGAAATAGTCTCCCATAAAAATACCTATGAGTATGATAATTGATGTGAAAGCATCAGACCTGTGATGCCATCCATCAGCCACAAGAGAGCTATAATCCTCGCGTTTACCAATCCGGATTGAATATCTGGCCATGATTTCCTTAACAATAATAGAAGAGACAGTCGCGATAATGGCAATTCTCCCAAATGTTGTCGGCTGATGTTCCCTGAGCTTTTCAATAGATTCCAGGAGGAAATTTACGGCAATAAAAAATAAAATGACACCGACAATAATGGCTGCTATCTGTTCTGCTCTTCCATGTCCGTAGGGATGTGTTTGATCGGCAGGTTTTTTTGCTACTTTCAGACCAATCAGTACGATAATTGAAGATATTGAATCAGAAAGCGTATGCCAGGCGTCGGCAATTAATGCGACAGAATGACTTACCATGCCAGCCCAATATTTCAGCACAAATAACAAAATATTGAGTATAATTGATGTCCATCCGGCAAGAGAAGAATAGCTTATTTCTTTTTTTTTCAACATTTATATATGTTAAGATATGCCTTTTGAATGTAAAAATAAAAAAAACGATTTGAAATGGGAACTACTCCCTCAAAAATAAAAACCCCTTCGAGAGATGTTGATTCCCATAGGATTTGTTTGTTGTCTGATTCTTCGCGCCTCTGCCTGCGAACATGTTTGGATACCTGTTCGATGGATATGTATTTAATAAAACATCTAAAACCGCCCATATCCTAATCTTTTGAAACCTTATCCTTTGAATTTCGTAAAGGAAATTTTAGGAAATAGAATGTAGATTTGAAAGATTTTTTCAGGGTGTTATCAGTATCATTCGAGTGTTTAATTTTTATTTTCATGTTTGTTTTATAAAATGTTTCACTGCACACCCTTAATTTTTAGTTTTGGAGGAAGAAGATATGTCAGGTTTAGATCACATGTTCCCGTTTTTTGTTCATGAGTTTTTTGGTGAAGATAAGCTGCCGGGATACCTTGCAAAAATTCAGAAATCAACTGTTCCGTCTGCCAACATGGTGAAAAAGCAGACTTATTATCAATTTATGTTGACCCTGCCTGGTTTCAGGCAGGAAGAGATAGAAATTGACATCCATGAACGGTTTTTAACGGTTAAATCGCTGAAGGCATTTAGCAAAGATGATGACTCTAAAATGGTTCAAAAGGAGTTCGATTTTTCATCTTTCAGCCGCAGTTTTATCCTGCCTGATGACATCAATATGGATGAAATACATGCCACCGTCGAAAATGGTATATTGACTATTACGCTTCCGAGAAAAAAGGGGATGTAGAGTTTTTTTCATTGTTCATATAATACATATAGTTAGTCTTAATAGTTTTACGACCATTTTTATTACATGGTAAATCTGCTTTTCGGGTCATGTTTTTTCCATGGTTCTACAAAAGAAAATCAATCGCTTTCCGGTCTCCTTTTTTATAGATATCCCACCTGGCCCATTATAATATGTTGGTTATGTTAAGTGGTTCTTTTTTTATAGGTTAAGAAAAGAACATATATGCTCCCGCTAAGAAATTAGCATTATTCACAAAGAATGATTATTTTTTGGGACAAACACAAAAATGAAAGTCCAATGTATTTAGCTCCTTTAAATTACGACAGGTACTTTAAGAAAGTATTTTCAAATACCCGGATTGCGAAGCGTTTCCTGGAAGATTTTTTTGATATTACCATTGATGAACTGCAGGTTCTTCCTTCCAGGCATAAAATTACTGACAATGCCCGGGCAGTGGAATTTGATTTCAGATGTAAAATAGGCGACAAATTCATCATCATTGACATGCAATAGTGGTATAAGACAGACATTGTCAAGCGATTTTATATGTACCACTCAGTGAATACGGTTTTGCAACTGGAAAAAATGCCTGATAAAAGTATTAATTTGGAAGCAAATAAACAAAAGGAAATTAAGGATTATGATAAGCTGATTCCTGTTGTTACGTTAATTTGGCTGGCAGATGACACTCTGAATTTCAAAGATGATTATGTTTCTTACACCATGGCAAATGAAGCCGTCCTTGATTTCATCCGGAATAAAAACCTGTGGAAAGAAGAAAACATCCTGAAGATTTTGGAACAACGGGCAAAATGCCTTGAAATAATAGACAATAAGACCAAAAAGCTTGATTTCTATCAGAAAAACAAGCTCATCTGTGCTTTCCAGCCCAATATTGTCAGGAATAAAAAGTACAGCAGGTATTTACCCTGGTTTGAGCTGGCAGAAAAAACCAGGGATAAACTGAATCAAAAAGGCTGGTTTGATGAGTATTTGAAAGATGAAATATTCACAGAAATCATAAAAAGAATCAATACGGAATCATTTGAACAATCTGACTGGGAATATATTGATAATTATGAAAAGTTTTCCGAACAGGTAAAGCGTTTCGAAAAAGTGTTTATTGAAGAAGGAATTGATATCGGAAAAGAACAAGGAATCGATATCGGAAAAGAACAGGGAATTGATATTGGACTTGAGAAATCTGCAATAAATGGCATTAAGTCGCGGTTTGATAATGAAATTATTTATAAAATGACAGGTCTGACAGATGAACAAATAAATAAATTAAGGGAATTAGTTGAAAAAGTTACTTAATTGTCGCAGATAATGCAACGAATAAACAACGAATAAGTAATGAATAATCAACATTTTCAATAATATCCACCTCTGTGACTATATCTTGAATGGCTGATATCATTCACCGTTCAAAGTGATTTTGCCTATTTCTCAGGCCTCATCTTCATAAACTTGCCAAGATACTGGTGTGGGATGCCCTGGATATCAAATCCCAGTAATTTAAACAAATATGTACCTGCCGGCAGGTTGGGATAAGACCAGTTGAGGGTGTTCACCCCAAAATTATTCGGACATTCGGACACCTGGTCAATTAATTTTCTGTCAGGGCCATACACAGACATCATAATATCTTTCATGTCTGCGGCTAGTGTATAATTGATGTTTACTGATTCAAAAAAGGGATTCGGATAAACTTTCACATTTCTGAACCCTTTCGGACCCTGTATTTTGAGTTGAAGACTGTCTGAATTGTTCTTCTCACTGAGTTCGAAGTAATCTTCATTGGCATCTGCCAATATAATAAAATTGAGGAAATAGATCGAGTCAGGGATTGTATAATTATGATTCATCTGGAAACGTTCACCCTTTTGCCATTCCTGCACCGTTTGCTCTTTAAGTAAAATTGAATCCCCGCCGTATATCATGATCAGTTTAAACCAGACATCTTCAGCCGTTACCAGGGTGTTTTCAGCATTCACAACTATTTCCACAATGTCGCCGTGTTCGTATTCAGGCTTTACTGTTGAAAAATCAATGATTTTAAATTCATAAATTGAGAACAGGATGGGAATGGTGTCATTAAATTCATAATCAACAGGAACATTATTAGCTCCCATGCCCTGGTACTGAACATCAGCGCTACACACAACAGCCATTGGGTCACAGTCTTCTGATGTTTTTGTCAGCGATTTTGAACTGCCGTTTTCATGAACGTCTTCAGTTTTTGCATAATAATCAAAATAATACTGTTTCGATTCACCGGCAGTTAACAGGCCGATATTAAAGACAAGATTACCGTCAACTAGAGAAACATCCGAATATGCAGAATCTTCTTTTGTGCTGTAAAGCGGCCCGCTGTAAGCTGTTAGTTCGGCATTAACAGCTGCATCGTTGCCATTGTTTGTAATTTCGTAAAAAACTTTTAGTATGAGTTCATTATCATCCAGGTCAAATTCAGGATCATCCGGGGTATATCGTTGGTCATTAACACTGTAAATACTTTTGGTCAGGATAAGATTCGGTCTTGAATGATAAATGGTAATGCATCCGTCTGCTGTGTCTTTTGGAATATCACGGTAGTGAAAGCTCAGGTTTTCGGAACTTGTCACTGTCACCTGGTCGGAAAAAGCCGGTTGCATGGCCCGTGTTTGTGATGTATTTACCACACCTTTTTCAAGAATGACAATTTTTGATGTGTCAGCATTCGGAAATTTCCTGAATCCTGACATATCAATGGTTTCAATCCTGGTTGATGAATTATAATCAACAGGGAGTGTGCGTGATAATGTGTCAAAATCTGTGTGATTGACATTGGTGCCGGCCCATCGGACATCCAACAAAGGTTCATATTTGTCAGTGGTTGCTACGGAGAGGGAATCCAAATCGGCCTGACCAATAACAAATTCTGAGAATTCCATGACCTGGCCTTGTTCGGTTCGTTTGGTCACTGCAAATTGTGCTTTGGGGACATCAAACGTTATGCTGCCCTTCTTGTCGCCGGCATAGTTGTGTGCTTCGGCATTGAAAGAAAAGTCAATGTCATAGATGCCATTTTCAAGTCCCTCATCTATTTTTATCAGGCTGATGAAATAGGCTTTTCTGCCTGAGTGCAGCTGAGGAAGGGTATCACCTAAAAGTACAAGTACTTCCTGCTCCGGCTCATTAAACCGCCATCCGGCAGACAACTCGCTGAAATTGTCGCCCGGAACTAATGGACGCGGATAAGCGACATAATTGAAAACAACTTCTGTGCTGCCTGCTTCTTTGGGGATAACAGGTTCCAGGTTTACTTTTTTCCAGTGATTATCCGAATGATTGGTAACTTCAACTTTTATTTCGAGGAAAACGCCGCTGATTGTATCAGGGTAGCCTGTCAGATCGGGATTTTTTTCCGGATCAGCCAAAGGCATGATGGTTAAATCAACTTTTTGGTTATCAGGATCAACAATGGTTGTTGTGCTGATGTCCGGCTCAAGGAAACTGCACGGGTCTTTACCGCCTGCCAACACAGTAAAAGAGGCATCATCATAACCCCTGGACATATGATAGGGATTATAATTATAATCAAACACATGGGGTTCATTTTCATCGAATATCTCATGTTTCAGCAGGATGGTATCTATGCCGCTATCAATCTTATCAACACTGGCAGATGAGCGTACCTGTATATCAACGCCTTCTGCCCATCCTGACATGACATGAGAAAAAATGACCCAGGGTGATCCCCCGAAAATCTCTTCCACCACAAGCCAGCCACCTTTACTGACTTCCACCGGCCCTTCGCGGCCATCGCCTTCATAGGTTGCGTTGATGCGGATATGTGTTTTGCCCATTTTTTCGAAGAAATCATCACCATAGGTATTGTCCGGCCCGGCATACCAGCCTGAGTCTACCATCCCGTAAATATCATCTTTGAATGGTTCGAAGGGATAGTCTTTGAATGTTTCCCCATTACCAGGCATGAATTCGTCATGCAGGAAACCGGTTTCGGAACAGAACCTGTCGCCTCTATCATCTATCCAGTCATCTATGCTGTCGTTATTATCGTCATCCAGGGCTGGCGGAATCAACAATTGCGGGATATAGACATGATACTGGAAAGCGTCTTCCCATATCATCACCGAATCTTCCGTATGTTCATTATCAATCCATTTTTCAAACGGGTTGCCGTCTATGGTTACAATTGAATCAATATCATATGTTCCATCTTCATTTTTCGGGAGTGTGATATCATATCCGCCCATTCCTTTTGGAATATCATAAATAAGATATCCAAACACACCATCACCGTATTCTTCTATGCTGTCTTTCTCAAGTGAAGGATCGTTGTAATCCACGTCGTAACCGACATTACGAATCCAATAATAGGTATATTCAGTAGAAGCATCCATGTCATATTGTATCCTGGCTTTTCCGTTAGAAGGGAGAAATTCCAGTTGTTGCCCTGTTTCAATATCAAAAACCTGGTAATTGTTGGTCAGGTATTCAAACTGGAGCGGGTTTGGCAATGGTGCATAGTAGGTATAAACAGTTCGCAGGGGCGCTTCTTTGGCTTCTCCGAAATTTGTTTCGTAATTAATTTTTGAGTAATTCGATTCTGTAGGTTTATATTTTTTCATGTCAATTTCTTCACCCCCGAGAGATAACACAGCAATAAATTCGCGATGCGGCTGTGGCGCTGTACCAAGGCATGAATCTGTCGGTTTGAGCTTATAATCTTGTTCAGTAGTGTCAATAAATGTAAATCCTTCGTAATTGTTTATTTTTTGCAGGATAAATTGTTTCCAGAGGATATTTCCGGAAGAATCTTTCTCCATCCACCGTTTCCAGGACGGATCGCTGAGGTCGGCGCTATCAATGTCAGGTGCAAACGGATAAAACATCTTATCTGATTTTTCCGGGATTGAATCAAAAGCATATCCCACACCTGCGGACAATGGCACTAAATCCGGCGGATCAACCCATATTTCATAACTGGTGTAAGGATCATAGTACTGATACCCGGGAATTTGGCCGATGTCCCAGGTCACTTTCCATACTTTTAGCATGTCTCCCGGTTCAGGTATGTCAACAATGCCATCACCATCAGTGTCTTCAGCCCTTTTACCGTCGTGGTCAAGGTCCTCGTAGAATGAGGCGCTGTCTTCAGAATGAAGATGACCCCAGGGATTGAGCCAGTACACCGAGTCTTCTTCAATCACATATCCTTTTGGGTAGATGGACGATGTGTCGAGCCAGGCATCAGGATGTCCGTCACTGTCCATGTCAAATTCCGGATTATCTTCATCCACGCTTCCTCTCATGACATCAATATATTCTCCGCCCGGTGTTTTAAGCACAGGGATATTCAAACCATGATCAACACGGTAAAAGGGGACATCCCTGGGGATGTATTGCACAAATTTTGCTTCTTCGGCTGATGATCTGGACTTGTTTTCCATGATCATAAACACCTTGAAAGGTTGATAATCAAGTCCGAGAAAATTTTTCCAGTTCAAATCTGCATCAGCCTCAAGTTGAGCTGAAAACATCATTTGAGCATAGTTATATTGTTGGGACAAGCGGTGATTACCCTCATAATCCCTGTAAGTAGTTTTGTTCTCCGACACAATAATTTGATTTTTGGCATCAATATAATTGTCAATGTCTTCGTATACCGGTTCATCGGATGAAGGATTCTGAAGGGTGTATCGAATTACCTGTTCAGATGATGGCGGGATTTCCAGACCTGTTATCAAGAGCGTATCTCCTGACAATGAAAATTGTCCGTCCATATTGACAAAGGAGAAAAAAGGACTTATGATTTCTTTTACCGCGACATCATGCATATTAGCAGAAGTCAGGTTTCTGATTGTTACCTGCACCTGAAATTCATCTTCATAATCATATGGAACAGCATTTGATGCCGCATTTGTAATATTGGTCATTTCATTGTATGTGCGCCTGGTGACATCAAGATGAGATGAAAACGCATACACAACGGAATTCAAAAACCACTGAATTTGCCTGCTTCCTTCAGCGATATTGAGCATGCCGTCAAGGGTTGGTAAACCCAGATTGCATATGATTTTCCCGCCGTTTGCTTCAAAGTTAGATAGCTGAAATGCCACGATATTGTTGCTTTCTGTCTCCCTGGCAATCACATGTTGATCGTTGATGCTCACTGTGGGCAGAACACCGGCAAACAATTCATTCCCGGTTGCCAGTTGGGTGAGTTTTAAGGGGGACAGGGTTCCTTCAAATTGTATGTCTTTGAGGTTTGATTCGCTTGTTTTGTCAGCAGAACCGGCATAATCAACTGAACCTTCATCCAGGATACCTAATTTTTCGATAAAATAGGCTGCGTTGCCTTCTGTATAGATTGTGCCGCCATTTTGCAGGAATTTGAGAATCCACTTTTTAAGCTGCGGATATTCACTAAATAACTGATCAATGTAATATTCCTGGTCGCTGCCATTGACAGTGAATGCAGGTATAACCAGTAACTTTGCCTCTGCAAGAGACGTATCGTTGATGATACTGTTTTCATCTGTTATAAAATACATATCATTCAGCAGATAAGAGTTAAAGACATTGGCAAAATAGGAATACTGCCAGGAGATTGTCGTGTTATTGGCTATCAGGGAACTCCTGAAAATCGCGATATTGGATGTATCGTGTTGATAATTAACAGCATAATGCTCGCCGCCGAACAAATCATAACCGGATTGCTGAACAGAGGTGACCGACGCATAATCATCAGAAATATCCTCGTTCAGGATAAATCCCCCGGCATATTGCCCTGATTTGGCCCAATATATCGAATATTCACTGTTCTGCGGAAACAAACCGGACTGAATCAACTTGTCAGTATAATTCTCACTGGCATATTCAAACACCATTTTGCAGGCATTCAGAAAATCAGCCTGGCTTTGCCCGCAGGGTATGATATTCACCTGGGCCGAAGCCGTAAACTGTAGTGTTGCGATGAGCAAAATAAAAATAGAATTTTTTATATTCATCATGATATTTCTATAATTGTACGTCAATAAAAAACGTTTATACAAAATAATTAGTTTCACAATTAAATACTAAAACACATTAAAAATAATACACCCTGATATTTAGACTGAAAATAAATAAGCTAAAAACGAATAAATTTAGTTATAATAAGGGAAATAATTAAGGAAAAATAACAATATTTGAGTATTTTTGAGGATAGAAATTTTTATTTGATAGAAAAATATGGAAAAACTTGACTGGAAGCACCTTGGATTTGGTTACAGGAAAACAAATTACAATGTAAGAAGTTATTTCCGCGACGGAAAGTGGGGTGAACTTGAGATTTACTCTTCAGACAGAATTGATTTGTCAATTGCAGCCACCTGTTTGCATTATGGGCAGGAAGCTTTTGAAGGTTTGAAAGCTTTTATGGGTGTGGACGGAAAAATCAGGTTATTCAGGGTTGATCAAAATGCCAAACGCATGCAGCATTCCTCATACGGTATTTTAATGCCGGAAGTTTCTGAAGAAATGTTCATCAGTGCTGTAAAAAAAGTGGTCAGTCTAAACAAAGAATACATTCCACCTTACGGTTCAGGCGCTTCACTTTACATTCGTCCTTTGCTAATAGGTTCAGGGCCAACTGTTGGTGTTAGTCCAAGTCCGGAATACCTGTTCCTGGTTTTTGTCACACCAGTCGGTCCTTATTTCAAAGAAGGTTTCAATCCCACTGACCTGATAATCTTCAGGGATTTTGACAGGGCAGCACCCAGAGGAACCGGTAAATACAAAGTAGGCGGCAACTATTCTGCCGGCCTCAGACCAGGTAAAATGGCAAAGGACGATGGATTTTCTGCGGTTTTATACCTTGATGCCAAAGAAAAGAAATATGTAGATGAATGTGGTCCCGCTAATTTCTTTGGTATAAAAAATAATACCTATATCACACCTAAATCTGATTCAATATTGCCCTCTATTACAAATAAAAGTTTGCAGGAACTGGCCAAAGAACTGGGTCTGAAAACAGAGATACGACCTGTTCCGGTTGAGGAACTTCCAACATTTGAAGAAATTGGAGCCTGCGGTACTGCGGCAGTTATAAGCCCGATAAAAAGGATTGTGGATAAGGACAATGACAAAGTTTATGATTACGGAACCGAACCAGGACCCGTATCCACAAAATTATTTCACAAGTTAACCGCCATCCAGTATGGAGAAGAACCGGATAAATATGGCTGGATAACTTTTGTGGACTAGGTAAGTATCCGATATTCATTCGTATTGGCTTATTTGCTCAATAACTGCATTTTATATTTTAATGGTTGCATGAGGTCAGAAGACCGAAGACCGGAGTGAGGAGTCGGAAGACAGAAGTCGGCAGACCGGAGTCGTTTGATATGTTCAACAAAAGGAATTCTGCCTTTGGCCTTTTAACCTTTTTTTGAGCTGAATAAACAAGCCTCGATCTATTCACCGTACTTGTTATCTTTATCATATTCAAACTTTAAGACCCAGGCATATTTGCATGGCCTTTTAGAGGGATCATGAAGCATTTCCTGAGGTATTTTTGCAGACATTCCCCAAAGTTTTGTTCCCGTATCAACCCACTCGAGCGGTTTGTCATAACCCAGCATGTAAACCTTTGTTTCCCAAATCACATTTGCTTCGGTGCAGATAAAGGTTTCGCTTTTTGGCCAGTCAAAAACTATGGCATATCCATATGTGCTGTCTTTACTCATGGTATACCAGACGGGCTGCCCCAACTGGGTATTGTCACAGATTTTTTCATATGGCCTTGTTGCATAAATGGCTTCTCCGTTTACTTCTAACCAGCTCCCGAGTTCCCTGAGCAAATGAATCTGGATATCTGGAATTTTTCCGCTACCCTCGGGATTTACCATAAGGTTTAGATTTCCACCTTTGGCAACTATTCTGACAAACATTTGAATTAGCTCGTCAGCATTCAGGTAGTTTTCAAGAGAATCAGTACGATTATATCCATATGATTCGGACATTGAACGGTTTTCTTCCCAGGGATAATCCATCTTTTCTACCACTTCATCTGTTTCGCTGGTATAAAAATCGCCGTGTTTACCACGTGTTTCACTACCAAGTCTGTCATTTGAAACAACTTCCTTTCTGCCTTCGGCCTTGTTATAAAAGTAAGCAACTATCTCAGGCGTGTTGTAATATTCTGCCGGTCTTTGCCATTCACCATCAAACCATAAAATATCAGGATCATACATATCAATAAATTCTTTTGCCTGCGGAACGATATATTCATCAATAAAATCAGTTACAGGGATTTTTCCAGAAAGCATCCTGTTATGTTTTTCACTGATAAATACACCAGTCACCTCACCGGATTCTTTTGCTACACCAGCATTGTCAGGAGCCATGCTGTCTGACCAGTATCTGATATATAATTCCCCGTCTTCATCAATCATGGGATATTCGTACTCTTCCACTGAAAAGTAGAAACCGTGATATATTCCGGCTTTTTCACATTCCCTGACAAGCTCGTCCGTTAAATCCCTGCCTGGATACATATCAACTGCATCACGGTGTGTATATTTTGAATCCCAGAGACAATAGCCGTCATGGTGCTTGTTGAAAGGCACAAGATATTTGGCGCCACTCATTTTTACCAGGTCAACTATTTCTTTGGCATCAAAATTTTCTGCTGTAAAAAGAGGAATAAAATCATCCCGTTCAAAATCCTTTCCCCAGTTTTTTTTATGGTATTCCCTGTGTTCATGATACATCCGGGCAAGGTACCAATCAGGATACCTGGCCCTGCTCCACTCTTTGTCGCCATATCCGGCAATCGAGTATGGGCCCCAGTCGTAAAAAATGGATAATTTGGCATCGAGGTACCATTCCGGGGCCGAATGCTTATCCAGAGATGATAAAGTAGCCTGGTATGTCCCGCTCTCATTCACTTCATGAAGCTCTTTCATGTCTTCTTTTGCAGATTTAATCAGTTTTTTCGAAAACTTTTTATGCAGTTGTTCAATACTGTATTTGTATTCATATTTTTCAAAAACTTTGTTTGTTTTTTTCTGCTGACTGTTAACTGTTGTATAAACAAAGACACATAGCACTAGAGAAATTATTTTTTTCATGATATTTATATTTAAGATTTACTGTTGATACCTCAATTCAAATTTGACATGACGCTCTTTTACGTGAGAAAACACCAGTTATTCATAAAATGTTTATTGCTTAATAAGATATGTGAATCATGCTGATTTCCTTTTAATCAATTCCATATCTAATAAAACTTTGTCATTTGTTTGAGTGGATTGATCATTCATCCTGGTTAATAATAGTTCAAATGCTGATTTTCCAATCATATCAACCGGCTGTGAAACAGTTGTCAGGGAGGGTCTGATTATCCTACCTGCGGGTTCATTGTCAAATCCGATAAGGGCTAAATCTTCGGGTATTTTTATCCCAAGCCCCCTTGAACCGGAAATAACGCCCAATGCCACCATATCCACACAACATAAAAGCGCTTCGATTCCGGTACTATTCTCTGAAAAATTCCTGGCCAATTCAATTCCGTCCTCCAGACCCGTTCCACCAAAAAAGATATATTGGTCATTTTTATCTATTTTATGTTTTGATAAAGCATTAATGAATCCCCTGTGTCGTTCTTTAAATACCGGGTTCTCTTTGTAACCGTGATAAAAACCAATTTTTTTATGACCTTTCCTGATTAGAAAATCAGTGGCATCAAATGCACCTTTGTAATTATTGATGAGAATTTTTGAAAAATGTTCGCTATCAAAACACCGGTCAAAGAATACAACCGGAACACCTGATTTTTCGAGCTGAATAAATTTTTCCTCATTGTACCCTGTATTTGCCACTGAGGCAATAACACCTGCAACACGGTTTTGAAGAATGACATCAAGATTTTTTGATTCCATGCCGGCTTCCTCGTTTGACTGATAGATCATGACAGAATAATCAGCTTCAAAAGCCAGGTTTGAGATAATGCCAAGAACTTCGGAAAAGAAAAAATTTTTTATTTCCGGAACGATGACAACGATTGTCGTGCTTTTTGCATTCCTCAGGTTTTTGGCAAAAGTATTCGGTATATAGTGATATTTTTTGGCAGCATCAATAACGAGTTTTTTGTTTTTTTGTTCACATCAGGATGATCCCGCAAAGCCCTTGATACAGTGGTATGGTGCAGGTTTAATTTCTCCGCCAGATCTTTTATGGTAAATTGTTTATTCATTACACACGTTTTCGCTCACGTTTGCAATAATAAGCAAATTTTATTATTTAAACAAAATTGATTTCAACTTATTTCTTTTTTTTGGACATGGATAAAGAAAACCAATATTCCGATCTCTGTTAAATCTTATCAAATTATTCATGTCAAATAAGATTACATCAGAATCAAAGTTCCGGTATTTTATAAAAATAACAGAATTTGAATTCCGGTATTTTATAAAAGTTAAATTGCCCATGAGTTCTAATATCCAAAAAATATAGCTGTGTTATCTCTTCAAACGCTTAAAATCCTTACCAAAGCTGTTTTTTCGTTTAAAAACATCGTCCACTTCCGGATTTGTTATGATATCATATTTATGCGGACGACGGTAGGCATTACCCCAAACTGTTTCTTTCCGGTATGTTCTTAAATCATGGATATTAACAGACCCGATGTACACGCCTTCTTCCTCTTCCGCAATACGTACTTCATCTCCATTGGCATCATATATGCATGAATGACCATTGAATCGCGTATTTTCGCCTTTTTTTCCGTAGTTTGTCATCACTGTGACAACAGCGTTTTCAAAAGCTCTTGATCTAAACTGCCCAAGTCGCAAATCACCAAGATTACAGGCATTGGGAGTTAATATAATTTCAGCGCCTTTCAGCATCAGTATCCTGGCACTTTCGGGAAATTCCCTGTCATAGCAAATCATCATACCAACATTGATAATCCCGGCTTTGGTGTCAAGTTCGGCAACATAAAAGTCATCTCCCGGGGTCATCATATTTTCAAAGGAAAAAAAATCCAGGGTGTGAACTTTTGCATAAGTCAAGACAATTTTTCCATGCCTGTCGATTAAAGAAGCTGAATTCCGGGGATATTTATTTCCGCCAATATCTTCCAGGTAAGTAATGACAATGGCCATATCCAGCTTTTTTGCGAGGTTTTGAAAATGCCTGACAAATTCACTGTCCTGCTTAATAGCCAGATTTTTCCATTTTTCTTCAGCATCCGGTTTGTTGAAATCCACACTGTTATAACCGATATTGTACATCTCGGGAAACAGGGCAATATCAGCGCCTTGCTTTTTTGCTTTTTTACAAAAAGCATCACCTTTTTCAAGATTCCAGGCCTGATCAGGTGATGACCGGATTTGTAACATAGCTATTTTTAATTCTGAGTTTTTATAATCCTCAATCCGTTTACGGATAATACCCGATAACTGTTTATATGGCTGTAAATTTTCCGAACCGGTGATGGCAATTAATACAGGAATGGCATTCCCTGTGGATTCCATTTGAATCCATTCGATTTTTTTATCCGGATATTGGTTTTTCCAGGGCGTCAGGATCAACCATTTGTGTGATTCTTCATAGACCCGCAATGATTGCGGAAGAAATTCAGAAGGTTCCCACCAGTCAGCTATTTCCTGGTTATTGTGACATGTAAAATGTTGTTCTGTTCCGTCAGCATAATGAATTTTGTAATGAACAAGTTCCAAAGCTCCATGCTTCACGTACATGCAGGTATGCAAAAAAAACAGGCATGAAAGTTTCCGGCCAATCTTTATTTTCCGGGAAATGTCCGGAAATACCTCTTCACGCCCGGGGCCATCCAGAACAAGAGCTGATTTGCCATTGTTTTTTAAGGGATTTATTATGTGAAACGGTACTATTCCGTCGTTAAAAACATGCCTGCCAACAGGAATATTCCAAAAAGAAGCTTCCCTGCCGAAATCTGCCCAGCCGCCTTTTCCGTCTCCGGCTGTTTCATCAGTAAATCCCCTGTTGACTACGTCAGTTAAGTCAATATGAAAAAAGTCTTTTTCCTGGCTGGAATAAGCTAACAAAACAGATGAAATGAGAATAAGAAAAACAGGAATCAACAATGTGTGCCTTCTTATGTAAAGTGCTGAAAAATAAAATTTTGACACTGATTTCATATGAATCAGGGATTAGAGTTCGAAATGAAACAACCTGTATATATAAATTCATTATTTTATCATCGGGCCAATGAGTATTTCGCCCCATGCATAAGGTGGCTTCGCATAAACGGGACCTTCAGCCCAGGGTGTGCTTTTTCCAATCCATTTCAGGCTGTTAGAGGCCTTTACGCTACCGCCGCTTGAAGTTGTTCCCGGTGGAAAATGTTCTCCTTTGTCACGGTCATTATATCCCGGTGCAAATGCAAGTCTTGTGCCTGCATCAGGTTCTTTTTCCAAACCTCCGCCATATTCACTCCAGGGGATAAACCACTCCTGAGCTTTGTGAAAATGATCAGTTGTTAGTAATTCAATTTGAACACCCAGGTATTTTTTTGCATTTTTAAAGGTAAAATATGTTGCATTAATATCCCACGGATCAGGAATTGACCTCCGGTACCCGGTTGGCCGTTCCTCAGGAGTTCCACATGCTACCTGGTACTGTAGGGTTGTTTCTGTTAAAGCATTTCCTGGCGAAATAAATCTGTCACTGTTTTTGTCACTGCATATGGAATGTATCGATCGGCTGTCCATCAGCACATCAACAGCATCATAGTGATAGTAAAACATTTCGTTTTCTGTTGCGACATATTGGTTTGGCCAGGCCACATCATTATCATCCATTATTTCAAAAAGGAGATAAATACCATCAGCGCCATAAGCAGCCTTTATTTTGAATTTGCAGTCATGGGTCAGTACAAAATTGAAGGTTGCATCTTCTGTTGCATGTTTCCGGGGAGTCATAAAGATATGATCCTTTTGATCGTCAATTTGACTCCAGAATTCAGATATTTTTCCGTCATTTGCCGAAAAACTGCTTTCCATATCTGCCGTTAAACCGTATGCGATGAGCAAGCTGTCGTTATGATCAACCTCATGATCAGGCAGGTTTTTCCCTGCATTTTTTGAACCTGCATTTGTTTTTTTGAAGTCAAAAGCAGGTATAGATTCTTCCCTTTTCCATGATTTTGACGGATTCCGGACAAAAAAATGCATTGGGGTGCATGTTCTCTGATTTCCTTCCTTATCTGTAGCCAGGGCTGTTAAGCAATATACCATGTTATTTTTATCAAGGACAATATCTATTTCAGGTTCATTTCCTGAAGATATTTCGCCTAATTTGTCTGCGCCATTAAAAACCTCAATTTTTTTCCATTCAGGGAATCTTTTTGCCTTACACAAAATAGTCACTTTCTTGCCGGGGTTTGCAACGGGACCACCGAGGCTAAACATTGTTCCCGGGTCTGTATGTGGGTTATATGTCCGGTCAAATTCTTTCACTGTAACATCCACAGGATTGTGATAGGTTGCCATGCTCCTGTACACATAAGCCATATTTTTGTTCATCGCCCATCCTGCTTTTGACCTGTCTTTCTCATATTCATCATATGTGTTTACACGGGTCAGGCCGCTTCCCCAACTATCATGATCAACAAGCCATCCGTCTTCTTCTTTAAGCTCAATAAGTTTAAGAGGCTTTTTCTCAAGTTTTTCTTTTTCAGGGTACCTTGCCTTTATAGCCTGTTCAACAAACTTCATGTACACATCAAAAGAAGCGCCGTCTTCATGTCCTTTTAATTCAACAGCCCAGGCCCAGCGAGCGCCATTTGGGCGTGCTTTTTTCATGAGTTCCTGAGTCCGGTCAATTCCTCTTTGCCTGACAAGAGCGTCAAACTTACCCATAATGAAAATCCCCGGCACTTTGAGCGCTTCAGGAACCGGATCTTTTGGAATATATCCTGCAGCAACGTTGGCAACAAAACATATAGCCCTTTCAGGTACATAGTTGACAAATCCATAGGTTTGAGCGCCACCGTTTGAACTGCCGTACATAACAAAGGGGATATTAGCAATTTCAGGGTGATGGCCTAATTTAGCAAATTCATTAAGAGCATTAAAGAAAACAGGGGCGCCGTCTTCATATACCCTTCTGCCGGGAAAATTATGTAGCCCGACAACAGCAAATCCTAACCGCATTGCAAAAGCACGTAGATTCTCATCACGGGCAAAGTGCCGGCTGTCTCCGCCGCCACCGCCATGTCCTGAAATAAACATTCCTTTTACAGGCTTTGTGTCCGGGGGAATCCACATTTTAATCATTTTGTTTCTTTCGGCATCACGGAAATCGTAATAACTTCCATCCCAGGAAACCTGGTCTCCGTTTTCAAGGGTAATTATCTCTTTTGATTCCGCGTGGCAAAGAAATGCTGAAAATAAAAACATAAGATAAAAAACTGCAAACAATGATATCTTTTTTTTCATGGTAATTGTTTTATGTTTGTAATTAGGGCTTGAAACGAAATAACCTGAACAGTTTTAGGGTGTGTAACAGGATAATTCAAACATTCTTTCATAATGGATTACTTATTTTACAAAAAAACAGATTCATTCGTAAAATTCGTTTTTATTACACACCCTGAACTTGTTCTTTTGCTCTTTGCCTGCGTTGCAAAAAGCTTTAAATAGTCAATGTTATTATTCATCATATTTTCAATTACTTTCAATGGTATTCCCCGATTTTATCGAGGGCAGGCCCCGATATAATCGAGGGCAGGCATGAGATCGCTTCGCTAAGTTCGCAGTTTTTGCGCCTTGCCAAAGAACAAAATTACCTCGTTTATTCTGTACAGTTTATTTCGCATCAAGCCCTTAGATGTATACTATTTTTTCTAATGTTTTCGCACACGTATGCAATATAATGCAGTTTTTCCAAAAAAACAAAGAGTGTTATATGATCATTAGGTTGAATATCACCACTTGAAATTTTTAAGGTATTGTAAATAAATAATTTAACTGGTCGAGAAAAAGTTAATTATAACAAGGTAAGCTGATAATCAGCTAAAATATATTAACGATGAGCTAAAATGAGCAATCAGCAAAAAAATGCTGGTAGTTTGTGCTAAAAGTTATGACCTATATTTTGTCAAATCAATTTTTTTAAAATAGTCCTCATGATTTTTGGCATCAAACACCGATACAGATAACAAATTGATTTTATGACTAATACAAATTTGTTATATAGTAGGCTTATACACTTTTATCTTTTTTATTTTTGGTTTATTATCTATCTTTCCTGATAATTTCAAAACATGTGTATCATTTGGTATCCCTTTAAAAAGTGTTGACACGATAACAGGACGCTTTTTTTGAGTGCGCAAATATTAGCTGCCATTTCGATAAAAAATATTTCAACTGGAACAATTGATGATAATGACATTAAAAACTGGATTTATCAATTAATTGAAAGACATTTTGTTAATAACAACGAAGGAATTTCGGGCTTTTTCATGGAGAAAGACCAGGCAGATGGTTACAGGAGCATAGCATTTTCCACTTTTCCTGCTATGGCTGTATTAAAAGCCTTTACATATTTTAAAACCGGGGAGATGCCATCCAAATTAGCAAAAGCAGTTACAAGCTATATCCGGGATTATTTACTTGTTGATACGAAATCCAATCCATATGGCATAGTCCCTTACGGTGTATTTTTTAATCCGGAATATATCAATCACCAATTTTTTAGAAAATATGGCTCGAAGTTGATGGTTCGTACTTTTATACCTGTTTTTAGTAAACAGGAGATTATTCATGGCACCAGTAGCGTCATCACTGCGCATGCAGGATTTCTGTCAGAGGCTGCGAGGATTTTTAATAATCCTGAATGGCAACAACTTGCTGAAAAGCAGGTTCAATGGGCCTTGGGTCACAATACTCATGGTTTGTCATTATCTGGGGGGATTGGTTACAGACATACAGTTGCATATAATACAATACATTCTCAGATACCGGAAGCTGCTGTTGCTGGATTTATCGGGCGGCCGGATGATTCACCATATATTGAAACAACAAACTGGTTAGAATGGAGCACGCAGGAAATTTGGGATGTTCCTTACTATGGAATGCTCCAGTTTGTTTTGAATGGTCAATAAATGAGTCTCTCTCATGAAAGGCTACAACTCATAGGGTGATTCTTTTGAAAAGCTGTTGAAACAGTGAACTATTTCCTTGGCAGTCATTTGACACAAACTATGTTGAGATCAAGCCAGCCCCTTAGATTAAATGACGGGGGTATTGAGGAATTTTTAAGTGTATCCTCTGATATTTAAAAAGAAAGAATTGGGAGGGGGAAATGGAGTTATAGGTGTGGTCTCATGATTTTGCTATTTCCTAATATTTCATTGAGATTTGAATTATTTGTATGTAAAATGTTATTATTTTTATGATTTATTGTTTGTAATCCTCTGATTATTTGAACAAAATGTTAAAACAATCATCATATATTTTTTCCAAACGAAAAACTTACCCTGAAATCTGTTTCCCGTTCTTGTCCGGATGGTCGATGGTGTAATGAAGTCCCCTGCTTTCTTTGCGGCGCGAAGCCATTTTTATGACAAGATAGGCAACATTGATGGCATTTCGCAGTTCACAGATTTTTGCAATTAATTTTGAACTTTCATACAAATTTTCAGTTTCTTTATAGATGATTTCTAAGCGTTCAAAAGCCCGTTTTAACCTGATATCAGAACGAACAATGCCAACATAATTTGACATGATTTGCCTGAGCTCCTTGAATTCCTGTGTTATGAGCACCATTTCCTCGGGGTGTGTGGTGCCTTCATCATTCCAGTCCGGAACATTTTCATTAAAATCATATTCTTTAAATCTGGTTACTGCATGTTTTGATGTCCTGGCAGAGAAAACAATAGCCTCCATCAACGAATTAGAGGCGAGTCTGTTTGCCCCGTGTAATCCTGTGCTGGCTGCCTCACCACCTGCATACAACTGATTGATGGTTGTTTGTCCGTATTTGTCAACAATAATACCCCCGCACAGGTAATGAGCTGCCGGGATAACCGGGATGGGCTCTTTGGTGATGTCAATACCAATAGAGAGGCATTTTTTGTAAATGTTAGGGAAGTGTTTTTTGAGTCCTGCCGGGTCGCAATCAGTTGCGTCAAGCACGACATGATCATCCCCTCTGGTTTTCATTTCATTATCAATAGCACGGGCTACAATGTCACGCGGTGCCAGTGAACCACGTTTATCATACCTGCCCATAAATGCAGTACCATGAATTGTTTTTAGTTCAGCTCCGGATCCTCTTAATGCCTCTGTTATGAGAAAAGATGGCCTTTCAGAAGGATAATACAGTGATGTAGGGTGAAACTGGACAAACTCCATATCCCTGATATACCCTTTGGCCCTATATACCATAGCTATGCCATCGCCGGTAGCAATAGCCGGATTGGTGGTTGTCTGGTAGATATTCCCGATACCACCTGTGGCAATGTATGTAGTTTTTGCCAGGATGGTGTCTATGTCATGTGTTTTAAGATTGAGGGCATAAGCCCCATAACAGTTTATGTCATCGTGTCTGGTTACTGTAAAACCGAGATGATGTTGTGTGATGAGATCGACAGCGAAGTAATAGTCAAGGGTTTCAATTTTGGGATGTTCAAGGACGCGTTTTACAAGGGTTGATTGTATTTCGTAACCGGTATTGTCTTTATGATGCAGAATCCGCTTGACAGAATGGCCACCTTCTTTGTTCAGGTCAAATTCTCCGTTGGGTTTTTTGTCGAAATTGATCCCCCACCTGAGCAACTCCCGGATTTGGCCTGGAGCCTCAGAAATAACCATTCTGACAATGTCTTCATTACAAATCCCGTCGCCGGCAATTAAGGTGTCTTCAATATGTTTATCGTAAGAATCTATTTTTGCAGTCACGGCTGCAATACCACCCTGCGCATAGCTTGTATTTGTCTCTTCCAGTTTTGTTTTGCTGATAATGCATACATTCCCATGTTCAGCCACTCTAAGGGCAAAACTCAGACCTGCCAGGCCTGAACCAATGACTAAAAAATCTACTTTTTTTCTCATAATAATAAAATGACCAACCTATCCACCTTGCAAAGTTAATAATTATTTAACACTCAAAATAAAAAATCAGCGAGGAGCTTGATAAAATATTACCGTTATAGCTCGTTATTTATGTTTTGAAAGGCTGCATTTTTTTCTTAATATTGTCGAATAATTATATATCGCTCAAATTTGTGTGAGTGATTCATTGATGCGAAATACAGATTTCAATTAATACAGCAATTCAAACGATGGTACAACGGGACAGCTTTACCAGTAAATTCGGCATTATTGCGGCCGCAGCAGGCTCAGCAATAGGATTAGGCAATATTTGGAGATTTCCATATGAGGTCGGTGCAAATGGTGGCGGCGCATTCCTCATTGTTTACCTCATATTCATTCTTACCATCGGTATACCGGTTATGCTTTCGGAATTTGTTATTGGGCGTTCAACCCAGTCAAATCCTTATGGCGCCTTTAAAAAACTGGCCCCGGGCAAGCCCTGGAGTCTAATTGGAATAGCAGGCGTGTTTGCAGCATTTATGATCCTGGCTTTTTACAGTGCGGTAGGCGGGTGGACACTGGAATATTTATCAAAGTCTGTTTTTAATGAATTTGCCGGACAATCACGCGAAGAACTGGATTTTATGTTTAAACATTTCAGGGCGGAATCATTTATGACCCTTTTTTGGCAAGTCATATTTATGATTTTAACTTTCCTGA
>CAZVTW010000034.1:0-24122 GCA_964629805.1 uncultured Bacteroidales bacterium
TATCAATGGTATTCCCTGAATATATCGAGGGCAAACATGAGATCGCTTCGCTAAGGGCTTGATGCGAAATAAACTGTACAGAAAAAACGAAGTTATTTTGCTCTTTGCCAAGGCGCAAAAACTGCGAATAGCAATGACTATTTAAAGCTTTTTGCAACACAGGCAAAGGGCAAAAGAACGAGTTTAAATGTAAAGGTTATTTCGTTTCAAGCCCTAAGTTCTGCGTTTTGCTCAATTTGATAGCCAGTCCACCCGATTATGATTTTTGTTGGTTTTTAGAATAAAAACCTTACAAAATCTATATCGGGACTCCTGACTATCAAATTTCGCAGACCTTGAACCTGGAGCTTTCTAAGCACCACTTTAGAAAAATTGCATGTTTTCTTATTGGCACTATATATTTTTTTGCAAAAACATCAGAATTTCTTTTGAAATTTTATTATAATGTGCCACAGCAAGGTTGTGTCCGTATTTTTCATACAGAAAGAGTCTTGCATTTGGGATACCCTCAGCTGTTTCTCTCATATCGCATGCATTGTAACAGATATCTTTTTCGCCACACAAAATAAGTACCGGGGCTTTTATTTCATGTAGTCTTGATTTGAAATTCATTTGCCTGTCAGCAGCAACTTCAACCTGGAAATCATTTGGATATTCAACATTTTTTATGACCAGTGAACCAAATAAAAATGCCAGGGATTTCATAATCGCTCGTTTTATACCTTTGGGCTGAATGAGTTCCATCAGTGTGGCCATTGATTTGCCATATTGTTGTTTTTCAAAATATTCTGCTGACCGTTTTTCAATATCCACCCCTTTTTCACTGAGTCTGTATGCAGCAGCAATGATAATCACTTTATCAACCAGTTCATGATAGTCTGCAGCAATATAATGAGCTAATTGCCCGCCACTTGATATGCCCATGAGGCTGACTTTTCGTTTCAGGATATCCTGAATGACACGGGCATAATCCCCGGCCATATGCTCAAAAAAATATCCCTTTGGTAAGTTCGGCTGTCTTCCAATCTGATAAACAGTATAATGCTTAATAAAAGGGAGGGCTGTTTTTACAAATTGTCTCAGCATCATACCATGCGGAGGTTTGTGCTCAAAAGACAATGCTTCTATAATGACTAATATTTCCGGTTTATGGCCGATTTTTGCATATGGCTGACCATTTTCAAAATACCCGGTCACAACCTCATGCCCTTTCACTTTTTTTGTTTGTACTTGTGCAGATGAATTTTGACTATTCATAGTGATAAAAATTATCCAACAATAAAACTGCCCCGTTTTATTTATTTTATACACTGCTCAGATGCTGTTTAATAACCTTTATTGTTTACTCCCTGCCCATTTTCCTCCGGTATTGCCACGGTTCCATGTTCCTGTGAAATTTTTCGTCTG
Organism: uncultured Bacteroidales bacterium; assembly: GCA_964629805.1. GTDB lineage: Bacteria > Bacteroidota > Bacteroidia > Bacteroidales > CAZVTW01 > CAZVTW01. The sequence continues at coordinate 1,408 of CAZVTW010000034.1, forward strand.
ACTGTCGAATTCAAATTCAAAAGTACCGTTCTTGCCTTTCCAGGTATAAGTACCCTTCATTTTTCTGCCTGATACTGTGCCCCACATTTTTCCATCGTCACCGGCATATGTGCCACTGACCTCGTTCCCTGTCTGGTACATTTTCAAAGTTCCCAGGTTTGTACGCCAGGTACCTTCCACGTTGAGATCATTCACAGGTTTGATTTTTTTCTGTTTTTCCTTAGCACCTTTTTTTGTACCTGTCCATTTGCCACTGCTGATGTCTCGCTCCCAGCTGCCTGTAAAACTTTTTCCGTTGCCGGCAAAAGTGAACTCAAAGGCGCCTTCTTTTCCTTTCCATTTGTAGGTGCCGGTCATTTTGTTTCCGTTAATTTTGCCCCACATTTTACCATCGTCACCGGCATATGTACCACTGACCTCATTTCCTGTCTGGTACATCTTCAATGTGCCCATATTCGTATTCCAGGTTCCCTCTACATCAATTTTAGTTTGATTTTCATCCCTGTCACTAACATCCCCTTCATTTTTAATTTCAGCGATTTTTGTCCCTGTCCATTTCCCGCCGGAAATATCCCGTGACCAACTCCCTGTAAATGATTTACCACTTTTGTCCATTGTAAATTCAAAGACTCCTTCTTTGCCCTTCCAGATGTATTTTCCTTTTAAGGTTACATCACTGACTGTTCCCCATAATTTGCCATTTTCGCCGGAATATGTGCCCCTCACCTGGTTACCAGTTTGGTACATAAAAAGTGTGCCCATGTTTGTGTCCCATTTTCCCTGGAAGGTGACTGATTTGGCCATGCCTGCAATCGACACGATAAGGACTGATGCGAGCAGGATTGAAACCGTAATATTTTTTATGTTCATCGAATGTATGAGTTTATTTGTTTGTTATTGATATTGTTTCAATGATAAACGGGCATCTGAATGAGATATTATTATTTTATTTTTTGTTCGACATATTCCAGTAGATTTATTCCCATTAGATCCTGAGTGGAGGCCTCCATATAATTCAGCTCAATCCCGGCGGTTTTCGCTGCAATCATTCCGGAAACAACATTGATGACATTTCCTCCTGCCAGGGCATGGGCTTCCAATTCATTCCTTGTAACAGATATATCTGCTTTGGTACACATAATTAGACTTTGGATGATAAGATCAACCGGTGATTTTCTAAATTTCATGAATAAAATCTCAGTGAAACTTATATACACACCGGAAATATATGCCCGGTACCAGTAATAAAGAAGTGGTATCCCTACTATCAATATTAAAATAATTAAAACTACTAATACGAAAAACATTGTTATACCCATATATATGATACATTTTTTGGTTAGATATTGAAATACGCAAATAGTACCTCTAAGCTATATTTAAAAAATCTTAAAAACAAGTATTTACACTAACCTCAGATCAAATATGAAATGACGTATCATTTACTAACCCTCTGGGGGTATAAACCCACAAAAGGGATAAGTGACAAAATAAAAATGAAATGTCCCAAAATTGGTGTTTTTTGTTGTCTTTAATAGTTTAAAAAAATGGCTTATTGGAACTTAGGACGTGCGGAAAAATAAAATTTACAATTTATTCGCCTTTATTTTGTTTTTTAACAATTTGAAAAAATTTCGAATAGCCAGCTATTTAATATTTTTTCAAGGGAATTAAAAAACAAAAGAACAAGTAGAAATGTAAAGGTTATTTCGTAACAGGTCCTATATAAATACGTAGTTTAATAAAACCAATGAGGCTTATAATGAGTAACATTATCCTCACATTTTATTTGCAACAATAAAATATTCTATGGCCGGGTTGCTGCACAGGATTTCAGTTTCAACAAGCTCAAAGTTGTTTCGTTTGACCGATTTTTCCAGTTCCGGTATTTTGAAATATTGCAATGCAGGAAGAATGCCTGCTTTTACAGAAACAAATATCATAGCCCCTGACAAAACATTTAAAAAGGTTCTTTTTTCAGCCAGACATGCTGTTGCGCATATCAATAAACCGCCGGGCTTTAATAATTCGTTCATCCTTTGAATGGCTTCCTGCACATGACTGAAATAAAGTAAGACATTAAATGCAACGATAACATCAAATGTTCCTCTGGCAAATTGTTCATCAAATATAGATGACTTCGTGAAATGGATATTTTCCGCATTTCTTTGCTTTGCTTTGTTCTTTGCAGCTTCGATCATTTTTGAGGATATATCAATGCCATGAATTTTTTTGACATGAGGAGCTAAATCTAAGGTTATTGAACCGGTAGCGCATCCGCAGTCTAATAGAATATCACTGTCTCTGAGATGTTTTTTTGAGTTTTCTATTGTTCTGAGGGTTGTCTTTTCATATTTTCCGGCCCGTCTGTCGTAACTTTTCGACAATTTGTCCCAGAATCTTTCTGTTTTATTCATTTTTTGTGTTTTTAGTAATTCCTAAACCTGCCAATAATCAGGAAGAAGCTCCCGTTTCTGCCAAAATACTAATTAACGTAGCACATCCGCCATTTTTAATATATTGCGTATGTTCGTGAATGGTTTTAAAATGTTGTCCGGCAATTTTTGAACATAATATCTCAGAACCTGTAACATCATTAAAGACACAGAACAAAACATCAGCATTTTTATTCGGGTAATACTTTTTATTCGGGTTTTCCCTGAGCCAGCTAAGTGCATTCATCCAAACAGCAGCAGCCAGGGCTCCGCATGCATTCCCGCTCAGGCCCAGTCCACCGGCAAACCCGGCAACCATGAGTGATTCTTCCTCAGTGGCTCCCATTTTTATTGCCGTTTCCGTTGCGCAACTCAATGTGTGGTCTGATATCCCGGTTGGTTGAAAATTTAATCCTTCCCTGGCAGCTTTAAATGATTTGGGTCCCCATTTCTCAGCCAATTTCATACAATCACCTGCTGATGTAAGAATCATTTTAAGTTTACTGAAGGGTTTTGTCAGGTCAATGTTGGTTACATCCCTGCAATTAATGGTTTTTGTTTGTTTCGAAAATGATTCGATAATATGTTGAGTTGCAGTAATGGCTTTTGCAGTAGCCTGATCGCGCTCGGTCATGTTCCGTCGAAAAGATTCAGCCCCTATCGCTAATGAGGCTCCCCATAACATCCCGCATTGATAGCCTCTTTCTAAAATACCTCCGGCTAAGGGCGAAGCTGCATATTCTTCTTTTTCTTTCAGGTGACCAAATTCACGGTTTACGAGAAAGAAGAATGTGGTTGAGCAAGTGCCCTTCTTCATAAACATTTTTTTGATGTCGTTTTTATTTTTTGGGGGATCATCCGGGCCTGTTAAAACTCCATTGCCTGGTTCATTATCAGCATAAGCAAGCGCTGTGTTGATCAACCCCGGAAATGCCAGAAATGCCAGACCAGCAGTGCATTGTGCCCCTTTAGACAGAAATGCTCTCCGGCCTAGGTGATTTTGATGCTGTCCGGTGCATGATTTGCAGATATATTCTTGTGTTTTCATATTTTTATTCATCATATATAGCTATAAAATTACAAAAAAATAATTGCCTTTTCAGAAATTCCTTTCATTAAAAATAAACCCTGTACATCAGGTTCGGAAAAAAGCCGAATTGTGTCAAATATCCAACAGAATTCGGTTCGTTTTCATCATAATACTCATGCAGTCTGCCTTTGTTATCAGTGATATTTTGCATAGCCGGATTCAAAATCACGAATCATATTCAGTATTCCATACATGCAGGCATGATCCCTTATCGATCCGGAAAGAATTGTATGACCGTTTTGATGGAAGATTTCCATGCCTTCAAACCATTCATTCCATTTTTTGTCGAGTAATCCTTCGATTTTTATTTGATATTTCATCTTGTTTTGGTTATATCTTGATTTATATGCAAAAGTAAATGCCACCCGGCATGAAAAATTCACCCGCAAGGGTGATTTAAAGAGTGATTTTTTTTGTAATATTGTTCCTCATGTTACTGACAAAACTACATATACCTGCTTCAGGTACAGGTCTGGTGCAGCGACAACATCTGTATGACAAACTGAATGAAGGTTTGAAGCGTAAACTCATGCTCATTTCCGCCCCTGCAGGTTTTGGAAAATCAACTCTGGTCAGTGAATGGATTAAAAGGTATAAAATACCTGCTGCCTGGTTTTCAATAGACAGTAATGACAATGATATGACCGGCTTTTTAAGCTACATAATTGCAGGCATACAGCAAATAAAAAAGACAAGTGGTGAAAATGCACTTAAACTATTGAAGTCTCCTTCCAGACCGGGTTCCGAATCGGTGATCAGTTTGCTTATCAATGATATTATCAGCATAGACAGGAATTTTATACTTGTGCTTGATGATTTCCACCTCATTACCAATAAGGAAATCATTGACTCGACAAGTTATTTATTGGAGTATTTACCTGAAAACACCCATCTTGTTATTTTATCCCGTTCCGATCCGAATCTGCCTGTTGCAAGATTAAGAAGCCGGCAGCAATTGATTGAGCTGCGATCATCAGACCTGTGTTTTTCTGCTCATGAAATTGCTGTTCTGTTTAATAAAAAACTTAAAACCAAGCTTTCAGTTGAAGATATCCATTCCCTTGAAACAAAAACAGAAGGCTGGATTGCCGGATTGCAGTTAGCTGCTCTTTCAATGCAGGGCCATAAAGATTCATCTGCTTTTATCCGTGCTCTTGCAGGAAATAACCGCTATATCATGGATTATCTAATTGATGAAGTATTAAAAGTTCAGCCGCCTGAAGTCAAATCATTTTTGCTAAAAACATCAATCCTGCAACAATTTTCAGCCCCGCTGTGCAATTCAATTCTCGACCGGAATGACAGCCGGAAGATTATTGAAAAGATTGAGAATGACAATATGTTTATTTTTCCGCTGGATACCGAACGAAACTGGTACAGGTATCACCATCTTTTCGCAGACCTGTTAAAACAACAATTGTCAGACGATGATAAAACCTCCCTTGAGGACCTTCACAGTAAAGCCTGCGAATGGTATGAACAGAACGACTTGTACAATCTGGCCATTGAACATGCTCTGGCCATTAAGAATTATGAAAAAAGCATACAGTTATCAGGTCATGTCATTGAAGAATTATGGGAAAACGGCATGCACGAAGCCATACTCAATTATGGGGACACCATTCCGGATAAGTGGATAAAAAAGAATCCTGAATTTTGTTTATATTATTCATGGATATTGATTACAGCAGGGCAGTTACAAAAAGCCATGCCTTTTTTAACAAGCGCAGAACAAATCATCAAAAAATCATTAACAAACAAAAATCAGTCAGACTCAGATACCGGTTACAATAAGCAACTGCTTGGTAAAATTGCTGTTGCATTGGCATATTTACATTCGCATGAAGAGCATTCGGAAAAAGCTTTTGATTATTGTAAAACTGCTATGCAAAACCTTTCAGACGATGACACCTTATGGTCAGGTCTCGCCTGGTTTTCTTACGGTGTTTCATATGCTTCGCATGGTAAACTGGCTGAGAGCAGGGATGCATTTGATAAGGCTTTTGAATATGGCAAAAAATCAGGAAACGTCCACCTTATCTCTACCATTGTCATGAGAATGGCTGAAAATGAGCAGCAACTCGGGCATTATACTTCCGCTTACAAAAAATGTACTGATTTGTTAGCTTTACTGAAAGAATGGGGTTATTCGGAGATGACAAGGGCAGAATATACTTATGCAACCCTTTATTTCATCATGGGGTCTACTCAGATAACCTGGATGGATTTGGACAGGGCGTATGAAAACATTAAAATTGCTTATGATTTAAGTAAAGGGTTACAGGATATTTTTCTGAAAACCTTTATTACTATGGTGAACTGGTTTGTTTTAAAAGAAGTTGGGGATTTTAATGCTGAAAACAGGATGATGGAGCTTGAAAAACTGATGAAAGAAAATGAAATTCCCCCTTTTATTACATCCATATATATCGGCTGGAAACTTTACTTGCTTACTGAGAATGACCGCATAGAAGAAGCCAACAGGTTTGCTGCACAACACGGTATTGAAACAAATAATAGGAAAACGCACATAAATGAAACTGTTTACCAGGCATATGCAAGATTGTTACTTATTCAGGGTAAGCTGGAAGAAGCTGAAAAACTGATTTCTGAGTTATTCGACCTGGTTTATAAAGGTAAAAAAATTGAGCGAATGATAGACCTGAACATTTTATACGCCATGCTTTTTAAAATGAAAGGTAATCGTGAAAAAGCTCTTTCTTTCCTGGTTGAAGCCATGAACCTGGCTGTTGAGGAAAACCTGGTCTCGTTTTTTGTCTACAATGTCAATTATATTGAAGATTTGATTGATGAAGTTTTTAAAATTCACAATAGCCCCGGCAGTTTACGGGAAAAAATAAAAATTCCGGCAACATTTCTTGAAAATTTGAAGCAGGCCATAGAAAAGAAGAAACGACACAGGAAAAATCGTCATGCAGCAGAATTGAGCACACGGGAAATTGATACCCTCAAACTGATGGCCGGGGATTTGTCAAACCAGGAAATTGCAGATGAATTGTTCATCTCAATCAATACAGTGAAAACACATGTAAAAAATATTTTGTTAAAACTTGATACGGATAGCCGGTCAAAGGCTGCCGGTAAAGCAAGAGAACTTGGAATATTATGATTTCATTTTTTTTTGCAAAAATAGATAAAGTAAAAAAGCTAAGAAAAAAATATTACGAGAATAAAGAATCCAAAAACAATTAATGAGCATTTTGATCAAAAGTATGGTAAAAAAGGAACCGGGTCTCGTAAGGAATTTGAACGTAAAGCTAAAGCTTTTATGATTGCTGAGTTAATAAAAGAATCCCGAAAAAAAACTCACTTAACGCAGCAATAATGAGCTGACAAATTGAATATTAAAAGAACCTACATTTCAGAGAATGAAAGGGCATCAGGGGAAACTTTACATGAGTTTTGATCGGTAGTGCATCGATCAAATAGACTCATTTTTACCTTAAATCTTAGTGAGATGAAAGCAGTAATAGCCGCAGAATACGGGCCACCGGATATACTTCAAATCAGAGAAGTAGAAAAACCGGTGTCCAGAGACAATGAAATCCTGATTAAAGTGTATGCAACAACTGTGAACCGGACAGATTGTGCAAATCTCAGGGCAAAACCGGTCATCATGCGGCTCATTACAGGACTGTCCAAACCAAGAAAAATAATCCCCGGAACTGATTTTGCAGGTGTGGTGGAAGCTGTTGGCAAAAAAGTGGCTTCTTTCAGAATCGGGGATGAGGTGTTTGGTTTTAATGACACGGGTTTACGCTCGTATGCCCAATATATGTCATTTTCTGCAAATGATGCCGTATCAACAATTCCGGGTAACATATCGTTTGAACAGGCTGCAGCTGCTATGGAAGGTGTGCATTATGCTTACAACATGATTAACAAGGTAAAACTACATCCAGGACATAAAGTACTTGTGAACGGTGCTTCAGGCGCTATTGGTTCTGCTGCCGTACAGCTATTGAAGTATTTTAAAGCCCGGATCACTGCGGTTTGCAACACAAAAAACCTGGTGCTGGTCAAATCTATCGGCGCAGATGTTGTTATCGATTACCTCAATGAAGACTTTACCAGGACAACGGATACATACCATTTTATATTTGACACTGTTGGCAAAAGTACTTTCAAAAAATGCAAACCCTTGTTAAAACCTGGCGGTGTTTATATTTCTTCTGAATTAGGACGGATGTCTCAAAATCTTTTTTTTGCTCTTTTCACACCCCTGTTCAGTGGTAAAAAGGTGAAATTTCCATTTCCTGTCAACAGGAAAAGGACCCTGACTTTCATTAAAAAGCTCATAGAGCAGGAGAAATTTCAGCCGGTGATTGACAGAACATATCCAATGGAACAAATTACCGAAGCATTCAAATATGTTGAAACAGGACAGAAGACCGGAAATGTGGTAATTACCTATGATTAATAGCCTATAATTAATTTCCAATGATTGTTTTAATAAGACTTTTTTTAGTGTCCGGTTAATATTGAGTAGATTTCTCGTTTCATTCTGAATGACTAACCTGTGCTGCGTTTGCTTTGTGGAGGGGGGCGGCAGAGCCGCAAACCACCCCCCCTCCACAAAGCTTCTTCAACAATAAAACCTTGTCATTCTGACCTCGGGTAACTCGAAGGAAGAATCTGTATATAGTTTAGATTTTAATTGGACAGTAGTGGTATTGAATAAAACCATGAAATAGAAAACATGTCACTCCTGCATGTAACATAAATACCCCGTCTTTGATATGTAGAGACCCCCTGTATCTCCTTTTGAAACGCTATTTTTATCTCGATTTAATAGTAAGTGTATTTTTTCAAATGAACAATTTCTAACCTTATTTATTATCATGATGAAAATAAACATTTTTGTTTTGTTTGTGTTAATGAGTTGCACACTATCGCTTCATTCCCAGGAACTTCCCGAAGAAACTCAACAACAAAAAGAAAAACGCCTGGCCTGGTGGACTAAAGCCCGGTTTGGCATGTTTATTCACTGGGGTATCTATGCTTTACCGGCCCGGCACGAATGGGTCAGGAAACGCGAGGAAATCAGCCTTGAAGAGTATCAGAAATATTTTGATGTATTTTATCCTGATTTGTACAATCCGCAGGAATGGGCCCGTAAAGCAAAAGAAGCAGGCATGAAATATATGGTGATAACAGCCAAACACCATGACGGATTTTGTTTGTGGGATACGAAATATACCAGTTATAATGTCACAAAAACACCCTGGGGAAAAGACCTGCTCAGGCCTATGCTTGACGCTTTCAGAAAAGAAGGGATTAAAACCGGTCTCTATTATTCACTTATCGACTGGCGACACCCTGAATATACAATAGATTTTACACATCCTTTGCGAAATAAAAAAGACTATTGGAAAAAAGACAGGAATATGGCTATTTACCAGACATACATGAAAAACCAGGTCACTGAGTTATTGACCAACTATGGTAACATCGACCTGTTGTTTCTTGATTTTTCAGTTAAGGCAAAAGATGGTTTTCCGGGGAAAACAAAAGAGGACTGGGATTCGGAGAATTTATTGGCCCTGGTGAGAAAACTGCAACCTCAGGTTATCGTTAATGATCGTCTTGATCTGCTGGACAATCCGGATGGCTGGGATTTTCGTTCCCCGGAACAATTCATGCCACGACAATGGGTTGAGCATGATGGTAAAAAAGTACCCTGGGAAACCTGCCAGACATTTTCCGGTTCGTGGGGTTATTTCCGTGATGAATATACCTGGAAAACAGTACGTCAGCTTAGTGTCATGCTCATCGAAACAGTGAGTAAGGGTGGCAATCTGCTACTGAATGTTGGACCCACCGGAAGAGGTTGTTTTGATGAGAGAGCTGTTGAGTGCCTTGAAGACATCGGAAAGTGGATGAAATTTCACCATCGTTCAATATATGGCTGTACACAAGCCCCTGTGGATTTTAAAACACCTGATAACTGCCTTTTGACCTACAACAGGGAAAAAAACCGGCTCTACGTGCATATCCTTGAATGGCCTTTTAAGAAATTGCACCTTGACGGATTTAAGGGAAAAGTAAAATATGCTCAACTATTGCATGATGCCAGTGAAATACAGTTTGTACAATCCGGTGGTGCCTGGATGGATAATCAAACCGGAGAAAACACATTAACACTTCTTTTACCTGTAAAAGAACCGAATGTTACAGTCCCGGTGATTGAATTATATTTGCAGGAATAAATATTTTTTCATACGTTTGCATACAAGTACATACAAGTATGCATAGATCACATAATCTACATATTTATAAAGGAACCCCGGGACAACCAAAATACAGGCAGATTGTTAATTCAGTGATAAAATCCCTGGAAGATAAACATATACAACCGGGCGACAGACTTCCGTCCTCAAATCAACTTTGCGGGATTTTTCATGTCGCCCGTGATACTGTTATCAAAGCCATTAATGAACTGAAATCACTGGGAGTTATCACCTCCCGTCCAGGAAAAGGTTATTACCTCTCACATTCGGAACCGCAGAGAAGGCGAAATGTATTTCTCCTGTTTGACAGTTTTAATTCCTTCAAAGAAGACCTGTACAATTCTTTTTTATATCACATCGGAGAGAATATTAACACAGATATCTTTTTCCATCATATGAATCAGCGTGTATTTCAAAGAACAATTGATGACAATAGCGGGCTATACACTGATTATGTTATCATGCCTACTACTGAAAAAGAGACTGCTGAGATACTTCATTCGCTTGATCAATATGGAAATGTTTTTATTCTTGATCAGGGAATTGATGAATTCGGAAATCAATTTCCTTCTGTATGCCAGGATTTTAAAAACGGGATATATGCATCATTAATATCCGGACTGCAACGAATAAGAAAATATCAATCTGTCAGCCTGGTTATAACCATACACCAGAATCAGTCAAGTAAGAATATATGTGCACACATAATAGATGGGTTTAAAGCATTTTGCCATGAATCCGGTCTTGCCTCGAATATACTTTCGTCTGTCAATGAAGAGGTTATACTTCCGGGGACGTGTTATTTTGTGCATGAAGATACCGAACTTGAAAAACTGGTGCTTACGACACGGCGTAAAGGGCTGATTCCAGGAAGAGATATCGGGATTATATCTTTTAACGAAACACCTTTAAAAAAGATTGTCGCTAACGGAATTGCCACAATTTCTGTCGATTATGCCAAGTATGGATTTTTGTTGGCAGACATGGTTTTAAACAACAAAAAAGAACACTTAATTAATGAAATGAAACTAATTCTGCGTGATTCATTATAAAATCATAAACAATATCATTATGAAATACGGAACATTTGATGACAAGAACAGGGAGTATGTAATTGAAACTCCCAAAACACCCTGGCCCTGGATTAATTACCTGGGCAATGAGGATTTTTTCTCACTAATCTCAAATACAGCAGGAGGTTATAGTTTTTACAAAGATGCCCGTTTAAGACGCATTACCAGGTACAGGTATAACAATGTACCAATGGATGCCGGGGGTAAATATCTTTATATCAATGAAGGGGGAGATATCTGGTCACCCGGGTGGAAACCGGTCAAATCACCCCTGGAAACATATGAATGCCGACACGGACTGGGTTATACAAAAATAACCGGCAGGCGAAATGATCTGAATGTTGAAACAGTATATTTTGTTCCTCTGAATTTTTGGGGCGAAGTTCAAAAAGTGAAACTGACAAATATGTCTCAGAAATCAAAAAAAATTAAGCTGTTTTCATTTGTTGAATGGTGTCTCTGGGATGCGAATGATGACATGACGAATTTTCAGCGGAATTTTTCTATCGGTGAAGTTGAAATAGAAGGTTCGACCATCTATCATAAAACGGAATACCGCGAACGCAGGAATCATTTTGCATTTTATACGGTAAATACTGATATTGCAGGTTTTGACACAGACAGGGAATCTTTTATGGGCCTGTATAACGGCTTTGAAGCCCCGGACGCCGTGACAGAAGGCAAATCACGAAACTCCATAGCACACGGGTGGGCGCCAATTGCATCGCATTGTATTGATATTGAACTTCAGCCCGGAGAGGACAAAGAGTTGATTTTTATTCTTGGATATGCTGAAAATCAAAAAGACAAAAAGTTTTCTTCCCCTCAGGTGATTAATAAAACTCCGGCACACAAGATGATAGAGCAGTATTCGTCTGTTGAAGCTGTTGAAAAAGGCCTTTCTGAACTGAAAGAATTCTGGGATGACCTGCTTTCTGTCTACCATGTTGAACACCCTGATAAAAAGCTTATGCGGGTTGTCAACATATGGAACCAGTATCAATGCATGGTTACATTTAATTTCAGCCGTAGCGCTTCATATTTCGAATCAGGTATCGGTCGTGGTATGGGTTTTCGTGACTCCAACCAGGATTTGATAGGTTTTGTTCACCAGGTTCCTGAACGGGCCAGGGAGCGCATCATAGATATTGCTTCAACCCAACTTGAGGATGGTGGCGCCTGGCATCAATACCAGCCACTGACAAAGCGTGGAAATGATATCATCGGCGGAAATTTCAATGATGATCCGCTTTGGCTTATTTTGTCGGTAACTGAATACATCAAAGAAACCGGGGACATGAGCATATTAGATGAGATGGTTCCCTTTGACAATGATGATTCTAAGTCTACTCCGCTCCTGGACCACCTGAACAGATCGTTTTATCATGTTGTCAATAACATGGGTGAACACAATTTACCCTTAATTGGGCGTGCTGACTGGAATGATTGTCTCAATCTGAACTGTTTTTCCGAAACTCCCGGAGAACCATATCAAACAACTGAAAACAGGGAAGGCGGGAGAGCTGAATCAGTTTTTATTGGCGGATTGTTTGTTTTGTATGGTCAGGAATACATCGACCTGCTCAGAAAGCTTAATAAAAAAAGCGAAGCTTCTGAATGTCAGAAACATGTGGATGACATGAAAAAAGCCTTAACAACCCATGGCTGGGACGGCGAATGGTTTGTCCGGGCATATGATCATTTTGGAGAAAAAGTCGGCAGCAGTGAACGCGATGAGGGTAAAATATTCATTGAATCACAGGGGATGTGTATTATGGCAGAAGTTGGAACTGATGACACTAAAGCACAAAAAGCCCTTGATGCAGTGAATAAATATCTTGACTGCGAATACGGAATTGTGCTGCATAATCCCGCATTTTCAAAATATATTATTAAGTATGGTGAAATATCTTCCTACCCGGAAGGCTATAAAGAAAACGCCGGCATATTCTGTCATAATAATCCCTGGATCATGATAGCTGAAACAATGGTTGGAAACGGAGACAGAGCTTTCGAATACTGGCGAAAAATTGCTCCTGCATATCTTGAGGAAATAAGCGATCTCCACAAAACGGAGCCTTATGTGTATGCTCAGATGATAGCCGGGAAAGATGCCTGCAAGCCTGGTGAAGCTAAAAATTCGTGGTTAACTGGTACGGCAGCCTGGAATTTCTATGCAATCACACAATATATTCTTGGCGTGCGACCAGGTTATGATGGCTTGATAATTGATCCCTGCATTCCGAAATCCTGGAATGGTTATACTGTTAACAGGATTTTCAGGGGAAAAAAGTACAGGATAGAAGTTAAAAATCCTGATCATGTCTCAAAAGGAATAAAATCAATCACACTAAACGGAGAAACAATCACCGGAAATGTTATTCCTTATAGCAGGTCTGATGCAAATAATTCTGTCATCGTTGTGATGGGATAACAATGTATGAAGTTTTAAGGGGCTGCTTATCATGCAGTCCTTATCTTATCTTATATTTATTCCTGTTAATCAAACTATCAACTTCAAATCTATACTTGCCATAAAAACTTTGAATGTTACCAGATTTATATTAGAAATGTAGGTGCTGCTCCCTGATATCATCACAAAGGTAATATAATAAAGGATTTACTACCAACAAGAAGATCATGGCTGTTCAGGGACTTTGACAATTTCAATATGAATATTGAGATAAGATTCAAAATCTTTGATTTCCTTTTCCAAATCTTCATCTTCTTCACTAATATGCCACTTTAAGTCAACTTTACCTCCCTTGTCCTGAAATTCCTTTATGATATTCAAAATTTCATAAATACAATCAGTGGATGATGTATTATAATATGATAGTTTAATATCCAGTTTCAGGGTTCGCTTCGTATCAGAACAAAATTCCTCAAACCATTCAATAATGTCTTTATAAAAAGTATATGCATTATCAATATAGGAATCTCCTGAAATCTCACATTCTCCTGTTTCCGGATCTAAAATGACATTTGGTGTGTAGTCATCATCAATGATCTGATTAAGTTCAATTTTTTTCATGATTTTTTTGCTTATTTATTGTTACTGAGATTAAAATATACTGCTGATTATTTATTTCATAACTAAGATGATCGATTGGAAATGATGCTAACAAAGCAATTTGTAGTAAACCAATACCTGCGCCTTTGGTTCTCTTCTTTTTAGTAGCTAATATTTTGAATTTTTGCTCCGTAATTTCGGTTTTGTTCATTGATCTCAGTTTGGAAAGTCTTGAGTTCAGTTTCAAAATATGGTTGTCTTCAACAGGATTTATTGTTGTTAAGAAATAATTATTTGCATTTTGGCTGATAAAAACAATGGAATCAAGATTGTTTTCTTTTTTCTCACCTGCATGAATTAAAATGTTTTGGACCATTTCAATGTAGATTCTGCATATCTTTCGGCAGCCAAAAGCATCATAACACAACTGTTTCCTGAAATATTTAATTGCAGTGGATATATCAGAAATATTGTAGCGACCCTGACAGTGGTGGATTATTTCGCTTTCCCATAACCAATCCGGCAGGATAATTCCAAATTCTCTTAATTTCTTAAGTATTCGGGTGCTGTATTTTTGTGAGATTATCTCCAATCTAAATATTTTTGAAAAAATTTCTAAAAAAAAATATCAAAATACAAGCCAAAATGTAATGCCATCATACGACGATCTTTCATTTTACGTAATTATTGGGTATTTGTTACATCATTTGTAAAATCTTCTTTTGCAGAAGAATGTATTCCTAAGCCGGCTCCTGAAATTATGATTTTTGTCTTGACTCTGTCGGGAAGAGGATTGTCTCGATTCGAGACCCAACACAGCAGAGTTTGGCGGCAAATGGATTTTTTGGAGTGGACTCATTTATAATAAATCAGTGTACCATCCATTGCCTGTAAAGACAGAAGCAGCAAAGGTCGGAGCCTCTGCTAAAAAAGAAAAGTGAAACTAAAACTAAAACTCCCTCAACTTAAAACCTTCCCGGTTCAAAATTACAATGTTTACACCGGATTGTGTCAGTACAAGTAATCCGTTATCCTTTGCCATTTTTTCACTTTCAGCTGGTACACTCAGACCAGCAACAGAACCAATTATTGTATTACTGAGCGTTGTAACTATAAACATATGACCTCTACGAGGTCTTTAATATACATTTTTTTCAAAACTATTATGGTCTGGTTATCACCAATAAATAGCATAATCTTTAGATTTCGTCCTGGGTAACCCGGGTAGGAAATGACAATCGGTTATTTGAAATTGGGCGGCGTGGAGCTGGAATAGTTCGTTTCCCTGAATCTATTTCTACAATTCATACAAGTTAAGGAATTTGTCCTGCTTTTGGGTATTTGGATACATCAATTTGAAGTTGTTCAATATACAAATTGACTATATTTTACGGAATTCCTCTTCAGTCATATCTGATTGTTTCAGGATTTTTTTGAATGTTCCTAAAGGAACATCTTTGGTATGCATTGATATATAAGTTTGTCTGCCATCAGGATGTCTTAAAATTATATGAGAACCTGATTTTCTTTTAATAATGAACCCAATTTCTAAAAGTTTTGAAAGAATTTCTTTTGGAGTAAATGGCATTATTTTATATTTCTAAAGTCGCAAAAAAGGAATCAGATTCAACTGGTATTATTTCATTATTTGCTTTTTTTTCATCAATCCAAAGACGAATTAAATCTTTGGCAGCTGTTTTAGCGCCGGTAATTCCTAATCCATGTGTTGTTAAATCCAATGCGGGTATATGGGCATAATAATAATCCTCAGGCAACGATCCATCAGTAACTTTTTCGAATAATACAGAATAATGCATTTCTAATAAATTTTTTTCACAAAGTTAATATATTATCTCATTATCCGGAAACTGGTTGAAGCATAATTTGGGCTTGATTTTTTCGTCCTTTTTTATCAAGAAAAAAGGACAACCATTGAAGAAAAGAATATAAAAAACAAAATAAGAAAGCTAATATTCATTAACTTGATGGCGGTTTCGTATATCTTTTCCGATAATAAAAAATTTCACAGGGTGAAATTCGTTTACCCCGTGAAATAACTTTAACGATTAAAACAATTTCACGGGGTTTACCCTGTGAAATAACTCTTCCGATTATAAAATATTTCACGGGGTGAAATTCGCGGACACAAAATTTTCGCGAACAAATTTTAGCATATGAAACAAAAAAAGGGCAATCCAATTTAAAAAACTGTGATTGCCCTTGTAAACGGGACTTGAAAAGAACTACTTTATCTCTTTATTGTTTCTTAATTACTTTTTTCACAACCTGTTTCCCTTTATGTTCAACAACCAGAAGGTACATACCGGGATTCAGGGATGATAATTTTAAAAATTCCTTGGCATCGGTATGGTTTCTTCTAAACAATACCTGTCCGGTGATGTCTGACAAACTGATGGTGCTACCCGGCAGACAGCTTACTTTTAGGTTGTTAATAAATGGATTCGGATATATCATCACATCCATATCAGTTTCCGGAACGTTTCCTGTTTCGGATACAATAACATTGAATTCTGTTTCTGCAGTTTTACCCCGCGATTCTCCCTGTAGCCGGATTGTAGCTGTTCCGGTTTCTCCGCCAGTGAATATCAAAGTCAGAACATTTCCGGATACCACTGTTGAAACAAGCGCTTCATTTGTGTTTGAAATTACAGTTTTGACAATTGAGTCATCCTCATCATCCGGGTCGGCAAATACGCCTGACAGGTCAATTTCTCGATTGCCCGAGTTCATTGGCACTTCCACATCCTGTGGCGCTGTCACAACATATGGTGGTTGATCCGGAACAATGGTCATCAAAAATTCTTCTTCGAGATATATATCCTCAAACCAACCGCGGATACGAATGGTAACTTCTCCGTGTTTGTCCTGTAAGAATTCAACATCCAGGATGTTATCTACTATTGTCATGGTAACTCGTCCTTTCGGTTCCAGTGAGACCAGTTCAACATCAACGGTAGCTGTGTCATTCTTATAGACAACAAACACATCAGATAAATCACGGGTGTAGGAGGGAGAATTTTCCCTGACTGTGATATCACTTACCGGATTTGAAATGATGATGGAATCACGTTCCCTGACAAAAACACTGAAATGTTCACTGACAGATTTACCATAAGAAGTTGCCATGATTTCCACATCTGCTTTTCCTGTGTCTGTTTCCGAATAGGATAAAACGAGATAACGGTTATTTAGGACATATGATTGAATCAGGGTTTCATTTGAGTTTGAAACAAGTGTCTTGTTGATGAGATGGTCCGGATCGTCCGGGTCATCAAAAACAAAATCCAGGTCAATTGTGTCATTAAAAGCGCCATTGGCTACATGCACGTCCGGCAATGGATTTTCAACAACAGGGCCTCTGTCAGGCGATACAAACACCATGAAAGTATCGGTTACAGATTTTCCGCCGGATTGTCCGGTAAGTCGTACAGACACCTCACCGCTTTGACCGCCCGGAAGGGTTATAAAAAGGCTGTCCTTTTCAGCGTAAGCTGATAACAATGTATCATTTGACACAAAACTAACTGTTTCCTGGATGGCAATATCCGGATCATCAGGATCAGTGAATACATTTCCAATATAAAAGCTTGTATCCTGTACATCATCTTTCAGGTTCATATCCGGTAATTCATGAGCTATCTGCGGGGGCAGATCAGCAAAAACATGTATTTCAAATGTATCTGTCACTGACTTTTTCCGGGATAAAGCCTCTATCACCAGTTCGGCTTTTCCTGTATATCCGGGTTTGATTTCTATGGTCAGTTTTTGTCCGGAGACAGTGACATTTGTCAGGGTTTCGTTTGAATTTGAAATCACAGTGGTTTCTATTTCCTCATTCGGATCATCCGGATCGTTAAGAAAAGCATCTAAATATACGTATTTTTTTCCTGAATTTTCTTTCACTTCAAAATCCGGGAGAGGCTCTGTAAAAACAGGTGGAGCATCAGCCAAAACAGTTATCATGAATTCTTCATAAGCAGCTTTCCCATGCGACAGACCTTCAATCCCTATTGTTGCTTCTCCGCTTGCGAACTCAGCAAAAGATAATGTTAATGTATTTTCTTCCAGGGCTGCTTGAAGGAGCTGTTCGTTTGTGTTGCTGTAAACAGATTTCATGATATTTTCGTCCGGATCATCCTCATCAGTAAAAACATGCTTGAGATCGATTAAGACAGGTTCGGAATTTTCCCTGACAGTAGTATCACTTAAATATTGCCATACAAATGGTGGTTTATCCTCAATGACAGAGACCAGGATGTTTGCCTCAGCGTATTTTTTGCCTGATGTTCCCCTCACTGTGATGTGTCCGTTTCCATGTGTATTCTCTGCAAATGATATTTCAACTGTATTGTCAGACAAGGCAGCAGACAAAAGTTCGGGATTTGCGATTGATTCAATACTTGTAACAATCAAAGAATCTTCATCGTCATCATCAGTAAAAGTGATAGACAGATCAACCAAAACCGGATCATCGTTTTCCCTCACTATCACTTTTTCCGGATGAACAGCAATATAAGGTGGTTTATCTTCAAAAATTGTGACAGAAAAACGCGTTCTTGTACTTTTACCGTGTGAGAGTCCCTGAATGAAAATGTCGGTTACCCCGGTCTGAAATTCCTGAGGTGTAATAGTCAGTATATCGCCTTCAATGCCTGCTGTAAGTAACTCAGGAAATTGAATTTCTGACACACTTTTGATGATTAGGGAATCCGGATCATCCTCATCAGTAAAAACATCTGCCAGGTTAATGGTCAAAGGACCGGAATTTTCTTTGAGGGTCACATCCTGTATTTCATTGTCTACATAAGGTGATTCATCCCTGATAATGCTGACAAAAAAGCCATCATCAGCAATTTTTGTATTTGAAACTGCCCGCAGGATAACTTTTGACCGGCCTGTCTGACCGGGATTCGATTCCAGCAGAAGGGTATCCTGCTCAACATATGCAGTAAAAAGCTCCGGGTTTTCGACTGAAAATACTGATTTCTCAATAAGCGAATTGTCATTATCATCGTCAGTAAAAACATTGGAGATATCTATTTTTATCAGGCCGGAATTTTCACGAATAATCTTATCTTGCATCGCATTGAGCACATAAGGTGCCTTGTCGCGGATGATGGTAACAACAAATGTATCCTCAACTGTCTTTTTGTATGATTTGGCCTGTAGAATGACCACTGCAAATCCGGTATATACACCAAGCGGACTAATTCTCAAAACGTCATCCACAATTGCGGCATCAATAAGTTCTTCAAAAGAAACCGATTTCACAGTTTTCACAATATCGTTGTTATCATCGTCATCATCAGCAAACACATCTTTTAGTTCAATGTCCAGTGGCGGATCATTCTCTTTCATGGTCACATCAGGTATGCTGTTTGCCACATAAGGTGGTTTATCCTCAAGAATTGTGACAGAGATTGTTACATCCACAAATAATTCATTCGAAATAGCCCTCAGGGTGATTGATCCCTGCCCGAAACGATTTTTTTCCAGCAGAATGATCAGCCTGTCCTTTGCTACTGCATCAAAAATGTCCTTTGCTGTATTCTCAGCAATTTCATACCGGATTTTACTGTCATCATCGTCCGGGTCAGAAAATCGTCCTTTGAGCGGGATTTCTATCTCCTTTGCGTTTTCCTTTAAAATGATATCATCAAATGGTTGGTTGACAACAGGAGGTTTATCCGGAGCAACAGTGACCAGGAAGGTATCTGTTGTTGAATTCATGCCATAATAGCCCCTGACGACGATTTCGGCAACCCCGGACTTGTCCTCAGCAAAGGATAACATGATACTTTGTTTCCACATTTCAGAATAAACCAGTTTCGGATTGGAGTTTGATTCAATATAGGCATAGAACATCTCAGGGCCGTCATCATCATCAGCAAACACATCTGATATATCCACTTCAATCTCCCGGGAGTTTATTTTGGCATAGACATCTTCAATTGGGTTGTTGACATATGGTGGTTTGTCTTTCACCACGGAGACAACAAAAGTATCCTGAACAAATTCTTTATTGGATGTTCCGCGCACAACAATCGTGTCTGTTCCGGTCATGCCTTTTCTGCCCTGTATCATGATTGATTCACCATAGGCTTCAATAAAAAAGAGCTCCTCATTTGACTGATATTGGATGCTGCCGTTTATCCGGTCGCCATCCGGGTCTGTGATATATTCAGGCAGATAGATATATAATGAAGCGGCATTATCTTTAATGGTCGTGTCAGGGACAGGCTTCAATAGGGTAGGGGGGCGGTCTTTGATAACTTCCACATTGAATGAGTCGTCAACATGCTTCCCGTTTGAGGTAGCGCGGATAGTCACTGTTGCATGACCAAGCCTTGATTTGGAAGCAACCATCCGGATAGAATTCCATTCCGGATAAGCAGTAACCAGCGATTCATCCGAAACTTCAACAACTTCATATCGCATTTCCCATGTATTGTTATCCGGGTCATCAAACACATTGTGAAGGTTTAACCATCGTTCTCCACCCTGGTTAATAATGGTATCCGGCATTGGATTGACAACAACAGGTGGCTGATCAGGCAGAACAGTGATTGAGAATGTTTCTTCAACTGTTTTTCCGTTTGAGCGCCCCTGAACCGTGATATCAGATTTTCCGTGTATTTCGGGCAAGATTTCAATATTGAGGTATTGAAAATCAACAGATGCTTTTATGAGTTCCTCATTCGAAACAGAGACAAGGTCAACTGTTATTTCGCTGTCACTGTTGTCCGGGTCTGTAAAGGTATTGCTTAGGTCCACAGGCTGAACCCAGCCGTTTTCTTTGGCTGTGATATCAGCAACTGGTGTTTTGACCTGTGGCGGCTCATCATCCAGTATTTGAATGATAAACTGGTCTTCTGCATATAATCCGTTAGATGTTCCCCTGACTGTGACAATCGATTCTCCGGTACTGCCCTCAGTAAATTCAATATGCAGAAAATCCTCTTCCAGTGAAATATTTGCTATCTCAGTATTTGATATTGATTCAATGGTTTTTTCAATCAACTTATCCTCATCATCCGGGTCTGTGAAGGTATGCGCCAGGTTCACTGACCTGCCTGTTGAATTGATTTTTACCACCACATCGGGGATGGGATAGGCAACAAACGGTGGCTGGTCGCCTGAAACGATAACAGTGAATTCATCAAATACCATGTGACCACCTGACAAGCAACGTATTTTAACAGTTGTCTCCCCGTGCTTGTCAGGAGAAAAATCAAGGGTAAGTAAGTTGCCACCCAGGCTGGCAGTTAAAAGGTCCGGGTTAGAAACAGATTCAATTTCAAGATGCATGAGGGTATCATCATCATCCGGATCAGTGAATGTTCCGGAAAGATCAATTACTTTTGCTGGTGAATTCACTGGGACTTCAATATCTTCGAGCGGATTTTGCACAACAGGCAGGAGATTTTCAGTCATCTCAACAATAAACATATCCTCAACATATTTCTCTCCGGATGTTCCCCGGACAGTCAACTCAGCAGTCCCTGTTTGTCCTTCAGTAAAAATCAGGTAAACAATACCTGCATCAACAAAAGCCTCAACAAGGGATTGGTTTGTATTCCGAACGACCTCAGCAACAATATTAATATCATCATCATCCGGATCAGTAAATGTATTGAAAACCGGGATGGCTTTAAACCTGGTATCTGTCCGCAGATTGACATCAGGCAACGGATTGACAACAACAGGCGGTTGATCCTCCAAAACAGTAACGGTGAATTGTGTTTCTGCCGTCTGACCATTTATTGATACACTAAGAGCAATTTTTGCTGAAGCAGGCATTTCAGAGAATAATTGCAAAATCAGCTTTTTATCTTCTATTGTGACCGATACTTTCCGTGAATCCGAATGAGCTTTAATATCAGAATCGTTAATGATGTCATCAATATCATGGAAAACCTGAGAAATATCAATGGTGTCAAATTCAATATGTTTGTAATATTCTTTATCCGGGAGGGGATTTAATACAAAAGGAGCGAAATTTTTCCTGTATCCAACATCCAAATGGTTAATCACCCCTTCAATATCAGCCACAGTGCCTGGATTTGCACGGCTTCCGTCAGCATTGTAGATTAAAACATGGTTTCCTTTGTATTCATTACCAAGAACAGTATAGAATTTTTCATTATACCTGTCATATGTGATAGCTTTGAAATACTCCCCTTCCATTGGTTCCCCGGGAACAATAAAGAAAGGTTCAATCACTTCTGCATTGAGAATATCAAAACTGGCAATATGCCCGTTCATTTCAACATACAAGGTATTCTCAACAAGGACCGAAGCCGGATCCGCTTCATTATACCTCTCAGAAAGAGAGCCGAAATTGAGGTCTTCAGTGACATTGTATTCAGATGTCTGTGTATCAAATGAAATAAATTTTCCGGGAACCTGCTCATTTAATTCCCAGTCCCAATATATTGGGTCAATGCCATAAATGACGCCGTCCCTGGCAAAAAGTGCTGAAATATGGTTTATATTATCAGGATAAGGGTATTCAGCAACAAGGGAACGGGTTTCAGGATTAATAACAACCAACTTTCCTTGCTGTCCGTCTTTAGGCCCTTCGGGCCAGATTCCGCCGTACCCGTTGATTGCAACATAAGCAAGATTTTCATCAACAGCGATGGCAGAACCATAGCCCATGTCACTTGGAATATTAAAATAGAGGGACAAATCGTGTTTGTTGTATGATGCAAGATATGAGTTTGGAGCACAAACAAGTAATTGATTTTGATACAGATGAATATCTGTCCTGTCCCAGATGTCAATGTCCAGGAACTGTTCAGTGCGTGTTTCTGTGTTTATTTTTTTTAT
>CAZVTW010000035.1:0-23844 GCA_964629805.1 uncultured Bacteroidales bacterium
GAAAAGAACTCCAGCTTGATTTTGGGGATGTCTGGCAAAGCGTTTGGACACTGATTATCAGGAAAGGTCTTCAAAGAATGGATGAGAAAGAAATAGAGGAGAGAAACTGGCAACCGAATATCATGCTGTTCAGCGGCGGGACATACAAACGAAAGCATCTGGTTGATTTCGGTAAATACCTGGTAGGCCAGCATGGTATGCTATCAAACTTCGAGCTTATTGAAGATAACGAACAAAAAGTACTTTTTACCAAACATCAGCAGGCGCTTCATATTCGTGATGAAGAATCTCAGGGGGTTTTTACAAGACGGAATGTATGCCGGGATGTGTACGAAGGTATTGAAACCATTGCCAGGACATATGGTTTTTCCGGGGTTGAGCCAAATTCGGTGTTATTGGGCTGGGCAGCTCATAGTCACAATCCCGGCAGATTTGCAAAATTGATTAAAACCCTGTATGATCTTGACCTGAATGTCCTCCTGATGCATTATAACAAAGAAAGAGGCTTCGGAAACAAGAGGAGCATTGATATTTACTGGCGGGGCGGTGGAAATAACGGAAATCTGGCGCTTGCCCTGTCAAAATTTATCGTTGGAACACGCGATTGGAGCGGGGCAGTGGTGAGACTCATTGTCATTAATCCGGTTAATGCCGAAAGTCCGATTATTCGCCGTAATGCCCGGCAAATTTTTGAAAATCTGAGAATAAACGCACATATTTCAATTATTAATAATCAGTTTGAAAGAAAATCTTTTTCCGAGATTCTTTCTGTAGAATCAGAAAACACTGATCTTGTTTTTCTCGGACTTTCAAATATAAATCCCGGTAAAGAGTTTGAGTTTACTGAAAATACCAATAAACTGGTTTCAAGCCTGGGTACTGTGGTTCTGCTCAAAGCTTCATCTGAGTTTAAACCATTGAAATTTGATGGTGAGATAAAATACTTAAAAAAGTATGACGAACCCGAAGATGTCTTTTCTTTTTTAAAATATGCTGATACGGATTTTAGTGATATTGATTTCGGTAAAAACGAAGTTGTTGTATCTCAGCTCAAAAAGATATCATATGATTTATCAACCCTCAATAAAGATTTTCATCAAAAATTTCTTCTCCAGATTTTTCGCTACAACAAAAATCTGACACTTGCAATTGGCGATTTGGTCAACAGAAGTTTTGATAATTATGAGAAAAATTTTGATAAGGGAAATGAGCAGTACAGACGTAAGTTGCTGGTAAAAATCCAAAATAATTTTCTTATTAACAGCCGCAAAGTTCTTAATGAGATACAGAATGAATTTTTAGAAGCTCAGACACAAACATTGAAGGAAAGTATCGATTTCGCCCTGGACGAACTGGATAAAAAATTTAAAAACATTCCCAAATATATTGTAAACTATTATGATATAGAAGATGTCCGGCCAGACACATCTGATGATATTAATCTGCGCTCTTTTAAATTCAGAACCAGAATCAGGATACGGACAACCGGTAAACCGGCCAAATATACCATAAAACTTAAAAAAATTGTTGATGCTTATTTCCCGTATGTGATTTACGAGGTATTTGACCAAATTTTGCAGCAGTGGGGACTTATCAATGTTACCTTTATAATTGAACTCCAGAAAGCCATCAAACAAATCCGGAACCTGTTTATTTATCTGGAGTCTGATCTTGCTAATAACAAACTCACCTATGAACGGTTTGGGCTAAGGAAAAAAAAGGCGGTATCGCTCATTCATAGCATAGAAGAATTGCATAAAAAGTCGCAGCGTTCTGTTTTTAATTTTTCGGCAAACAAAGCTTATGACATACTCTCAGGTTTAAGTTCGGATTTAAACAGGTTAAATGCAAATCAGTCAATAAAGAAACGGAATCTCAAACCATCTAAGGAGCTTAAAAGCAAAATTACTAAAGTTCCTTTCCTGTGGCAAAACAATCAAAACCTTATATACAATGCAGCCATTTTGGAGTTGATGCTTCTGTCATTCGAGAACAGGCTGAGAAAGATAATTAGCGATGTTGTAAAAGAGATAGCACAATTGATTGACAGTCATGTTTCAGTAAAGATTTCCCGCTTTCATGAGCAGTTAGAAACATATGTAGAGAAGCTCAATTCAGATATTTCAGCCATTTTTAAACCCGAAGAAATAAACATTCATTACAATGCTGAAAATTTTAGTCTTGCACTCAATGAGCTTATAGAGAATACCTATAAAACGGTTAAACATAATATTGCCCGGCTACCTGAAACGATTGACCTGATGACAAGCGAATCATTCCAGGTTTTTGAGAAAGTTCAGTTTTCCGGTGTCGAAATCATCCATCTTGCTTCTTCAAGATTGTTGGATTATATTGTCCAGGAAGAGCTCATAGACCCACTTCAGAGAAAAGTTGATGAACTGCCTGGAATAATGCAAAGCATCAGCTCCGACAGTCATGATGTATTGAGACTTGTATCTTTCAGCGCTTATCAGTCCGAAACACCTGTCAATGCTGATACTGTTGAACCTGATGATAATATGAAGCCATTTATGATCAATCAGAAGAAAAGAATGGATGATCTTCTCAAACAGACTAACCATGTAAAACAGGAGCTTGAGCATGAATTTGGCAAAAGACTTGATAAGACAGTAGATAAATTTACTTTGTATTCACTGACTTCTAAGGCAGTAAGTCTGAAACAATACGCAGAGCAGCAAAGTCCTAAAAAACGACTGTGGGATGTTGGTATTAAAGTAAAAAAAGTTCCTAAGTTTTCAGTTGGGCGTTTGGATGTATTATGGTACAGAAGGAGTAAAGCTGTACTTCTCGCACAAAAAAATACGAACTCAGAAGCAAACCGGGAGATACAGGTAAATGATTTACTTAATCTGGTTGAAACTGTTTCACCAGAGCCACATCTTCTTAATAATATACCATTTTACTACCAACAATTATTCCTGAAAAAGCATAATTATTACAAAGAATTCTGGATTGGACGGAATGAAGAGTTAAGGACAGCACAAAAAGCAATAGGGAGGTACAGAAAAGGGTATTACGGAGCTATCTTAATTAAGGGGCGCCCATTTTCAGGAAGAACATTTTTTTCTCAGTACATTTCAGGGACATATTTTGATGAAAAACAGATATACTTTGTAAATCCGCCTTTTGGTGGTTCTGTACATCCAAAAGTCTTCCTGGAAACACTCCAGAAAGCCCTGGGTATATATGGTTCGGAAAAACAAATTTTCGAAAAAATATCTCCCGGATGTGTCATTATTATTGACGATTTGGAACTTTGGTGGGAAAAATCACAAAAAGGTTTCCAGGTCATTGAGTATATCATCAAACTTATTGATGATTTCAGCAACCGCTGTTTGTTTATTGTTAATGTCAATGCCTTTAGTTATGAAATAATGCGGAAGATAAAAAACACAGATCATTTTTTTATACATATTCTGAATTGCGAGCCTTTTGATTCCGAAGCATTAAAAGACATCCTTTTGCTACGGCACCGGTCAAGTGGATTAAAATTACGTTTGAACAACAAACACCGTGAACCGGGACCTCATGAAACAGCGAGGTTTTTTAATAATCTTTTTACTTACAGCCGGGGAAATGTTGGTATTGCTTTATACACCTGGCTTGCCCATGCTGTTGATTATCATAATGAGACCATATTTGTTAATAATCCGGTTATCCCGGATTTATCCGGGCTGGATTTCCTCGACAGGGAGGTCATGCTTCTGATTGTCCAGTTTGTGCTACATAAGCGTTTGTCCGTTTCAAGACTCGAACGGATTACATTACTCAATCATGATTATTTACAGATGAAAATGAATTATATGAAACGTTCAGGCATCATCATTGAAAATCATAAGGATATTTATGAATTAAATCCTTTTTTAAGTATTCACTTGTTAAATAAACTCAGAGAAAAAGAAATGTTATGAGTATAACAGACTCAGAAATGTCAAAAATATCCGTATATATTTTTTTCGCGGCCGGACTCTTCTTGTTTTTGGTGTTGCGCATTGCGCAGTTTATTCTTCCCTATATACTTCGAAAAGGAAAAACAAAGCGTTTCATAACAAAGTATTTTTCATTTATAGAACTAACCATCTGGATGTTGTTTTTCATCTGGTCTATTCAGTTCTTTCTGGAAACAAACCATGTATATGCTCTGTTACTTGTCCTGATTACCATTATTCTTATTCTTTTTATATCCTGGTACGCTTTAAGGGATGTTATTGCCGGCGTCATTTTTAAGACAAACCGGAAATTGCGGATTAATGATGTCGTTCGTTTTGATCAGTATGCAGGAACAATTAGCAGATTGACGCACCGATATATTGAAATTGAAAATGAACAGGGTGAATCAATTCATATTCCCTTCTCTCAGGCTCTAAGTAAAGTCGTAATCAAGAAACATCCTGCTGAGATGATTCAGGGGCATACATTTAAAATGAATGTAGCTAAAAAGCCCTCTCTTAAAGAATTGATTGATGATATTAAAAGCACAATTATACAAATGCCCTGGATATCGCTTAAACGGGAACCAATTGTCAAACCTGTGGACCAGATTACCAGTGCTTATACATTTGAAATAACAGTGTATGCCATTGAACGGAATTATTTTTATAAAATAGAAGATTTTTTACGTCATCATTTTGAAGATGCCAAATAATTTTACACTAACACTTTAAATTTTTTTAATTATGAAATCTTTAAGAAAATATGTCATCATTATCATTATTATTTTAATTCCGGTATTGATTATTTCAAACAGTACCTTTGTAACATTACAGCCCGGCGAAAGAGGGGTTATATTCAGAAAATTCAGCGGAGGTCTTGATAAAGATAATATTTTTTCGCCCGGTTTTCATATGATAGCCCCCTGGAATGATATCCACGTGTATGATGTTAAAGAACAGATACAGGACGAGACCATGAATGTGCTCAATAAAGACGGGCTGGAAATCTATGTCGATATCACAGTGAGATTTTTCCCGGCTTATAACAAAATCGGACACATGCATGAAGAGTTTGGAGTAGATTATAAAAACAAACTTGTTATTCCGGAGGTCAGGTCTGAAGTGAGAAAAATTATGGGGAAATACACTGCTGATGAAATTTATTCAAAGAAAAGGACACAAGTAGAGACAGAAATCAGGAAGTCAACTGACAGTGTTTTATTCCTGAACAATATTCAGATGAAAGCTTTGTTAATTCGCTCTATTAAACTGCCGGATAAGATTGTACAGGCAATTGAAAACAAGCTGGAACGAGAACAGGAAGCTGAGGCCATGAAGTATAAACTTGATAAGGAACAACAGGAAGCAGAGCGAAAAAGAATTCAGGCCGAAGGGATTGCCAAATACAATGAAATAATCAATGCGAGTTTGTCAGACCGGATTTTAAAACAACGCGGTATCGAAGCGACAATAGAACTGGCAAAATCGCCCAATTCAAAGGTCGTTGTTGTTGGCAGCGGAAAAGAAGGATTGCCGCTGATACTCGGGCAATAAGGACAATTCCTTGAAAAGGGCGGGGGATAGCCGGCTTATAAACCGGTCGAAAAATTATCATGCAGGATAAGGAAAACAAATGATGTTTATATTTTACAGGTTCTTTTAATCATGTATTTTTGGATATTCGTTAAGAAAAATACAAAGTATTGATATATTTGTATCGCGTAATGCAAAAAATCTTTTTTTTTTGGAGTTAGCTTATAAAGATAAACAGAACCTCAAAAAGACTTTTGAATTATGAGATTATATTTCATTTTCCTGTTTACAATACCGGTTTTCCTGTTATCGTGTCAGTCTGGTTCAGATAAAATTTTACAGAATGAAAAAATCCCTGAGAACATACAATCCGGAATCAGCAGTTTAAATAATGATATTATGCATGCCCTGGCCGAAAACGACCTGATGTCGGTCTCAAACAGGTTATCAGACGGTGCAAAAAGATATTCTTTTTACTATATCGACAGTATATTGGTCAGGCTGGGGAAGGTCATTCAAAATCCTAATGCTGAAATATTTGACGAGTTCTATATCGAATCTGATGTTATCCATAAAAACATTGTGATTGAACCGGAGCATAAGTTGTCATATATTTTTAGATTCAAGAATCAGGCAAAAACAACTTACATCTCTATTCTTAATCCCGCTGGCTTCCCGAATGAAATACTGTTATGTACTATATGGGGAAAGTATGAAAATGACTGGAATCTTGATTTTATCACGTATGGGCAATATAGCATTCATGGATTCAATGCTATAGAGTTGCACGATAAGGCCACGACTAATTTCGAACGGGCCCGGTTTTTCGATGCAGCAAATGAAGCTTACCTGTCTGGTCAGTGTCTTAATCCACTTCATTCTTTCTGGCATTACAAAAACGAAAAGGAGATACGAAGTTTTTATGTGAAAGCAAAGACTAAAGTCAATGAAGAGTATGAGTTTCCGGCTATACTGGACAAGGTAAAAACCAAACCGGTTGTCTATAATATCACTGTGAAGGTACTTGATATTGGATATTTTCCTATGATTGAATACCTGAGTAAAGAATCATTTAGCGATACAGCGGCCCTGAACAGGGAATGTGATGCTATTCATTCAATTATTGGAAAATACTATACCGGTATTGATACAGACAAAGAATATGTGCTCTATAAAGCCTTTGATGAGGTTCCTGACGGAAAAAAAGCTGTTAATACTTATAGTTTTTACCGTGAAGCGTTTCAGAGATGATTTCGAATAATAGATTTTTTGTCAGGATTATTTTTACTGCGTTAATAATAAACGATCTCGAAATAGTAGATATATGAAACAAAAAAGCCTGGTCTCAATAAACGACCTCACCACTGAAGACATAGAGAATATTCTCACAGTTGCAGAACAATTTGAAAATGAACCCAACCGGAATTTACTTAATGGCCGTGTTGTAGCATCATTGTTTTTTGAGCCTTCTACGCGAACAAGACTGAGTTTCGAAACTGCTGTACAGCGACTTGGTGGCAGAATTATCGGGTTTGCAGATGTCAATGCAAGTAGTGTAAGCAAAGGAGAAAGCCTGAAAGATACCATCAAGATGGTTGATAACTATTCTGACCTCATTGTGATACGGCATCCACTTGAAGGATCGGCAAGATATGCCAGTGAAACAGCTCTCGTTCCGGTAATTAATGCCGGTGACGGATCAAATCAACATCCCACACAAACCTTGTTGGATTTGTATTCCGTTAAAAAGACACAAGGCACACTGAATGACCTGAACATTTTTTTTGTAGGTGATCTTAAGTATGGCCGGACTGTACATTCGCTCCTGATGGCCATGAGCAGGTTCAATCCGACTTTCCACTTCATCTCACCGGACGAACTCAGGTTGCCACTTGAATATAAATTGATACTTAAAGATTTAGGTATTCCTTATTATGAACACCTAGAGCTGACAGACATTATCCGTCATGCTGATATCATTTATATGACCAGGGTACAGAAAGAGCGATTTTCTGATATTCTTGAATACGAACGGGTGAAAAATTCCTATGTCCTGCATAACGACATGTTGGACAAAACAAAGGATAACCTTCGTATTCTCCACCCGCTCCCCAGGGTTAATGAAATAGATATTAGTGTTGACAGCAATAAAAAAGCGTATTATTTTGAACAGGCGCTAAATGGATTATATACCAGGCAGGCGATTATTTCTTTGATTTTAGACCTTGCTCTTTAAGTGCTTGATTCGAAATTATACCATACCACTTTCAGGATATTTAAAAATAGGTGGTATAATTTCCGTTATTCTGTACATTTTATTTCGCATCAAACCCTGACTGAAAAATAAATTAAGACATATTTAACTTTGTTTTAAAATATTATCTGTATTTTTTAGTCTAAAATATCATAACGATGGCAACAATTGAAGACTTGGAATCCTGGCCGGAACAGGCAAATGCAAAGATAGCCCGTGGTAAATTATTTGATGAAGCAAAAGCTGATGAAGTTTTCCAGGCTGTCAGAAAAGTCGATGAAGCAAAAGGACGTATATTTTATGATTTGTACCAGTCTGACTCCCTTGTACATGAGCGGGTAAATCCCCTTTTTCTTGATTTTATTTCCTGAAAGAAATATTTATTGGACATGACGGCAAAAAATTCATATCATGCTATTTCCTGGCTTGTTGATACAATTTGTAATAAAAGGATGTGTTGGGAAGAAACTTTATGAGTATCCCGAATTCTAAACTACACTCACCCATACCTGTGGCAACAAATTGTCCATTTGACCCTTTGGTTCCGGGAAGAATCTCAAAGAATTATTCTCACAAGAGAGATATCAATCATTACTTACTTTATCCCAATCGCCGTAATGTGTCATATTCAGATTGGTTTTTGGTTCCGTCGTATAATTTTCATTACTGTTATAGGTCCATTCCATGGTAGATGAACCACCACCCGATTGCGTTGTGATTAATGCTTTGTTTCGTACAAATCCGATTGGAAAAGCCTGGTCCCTTGGATTATCCCTGTCTCCGTGCGTCGGGTCTGTCGGTATCCAGCCATAGTTTGGCAAATAAACTTCAACCCATCTGTGGTAAACCTCATCCATATAGGCTAACTCATTTCTGTCCCAGGTTGAGCCTACATACCTGGCAGGAAGACCTGCTGCCCTGCAAAGTGATATAAATACAAATGTATATTCGGAGCATGAACCATGGCCATTTTTTATAACCGTAGGCGCCATATCCCAGGCGCCATCCATCTTGTAGTATAAATGGTTTATTAAGAACTGATGTAATTTCCGCATTATCCAATATGGATTTTTTTCATTCCCAATAACTTCCTTTACTGTTTGTTGTATGATGTCATCCTTAATTTGATATTTCTCCTCATCCCGGAGATATTTTGATGTAATATTTTCCGGGATATCTGCTAAGGAACCCATATTCTCCGGGTAAAGAAAATATCTGACATTATAAGTTTCAACTTCAGTTGTTGCTTGTATGCTTATCTTCTCTCCTGGTTTAACATTTTTAAACTGAAAGAATGCTGTTTTCTGCTCCCATTTATCTGTTACAATCTTTTTAGGTTCCAAATTATAGGTTATTTCACCTAATAGTTTCTGGTTATCCCTGTTTTTGGGTAAGGCAATATGTACATCCAGGGTCTTTATTTTCCCTGGACCATAACAGATAGTGTGGTGATTAAACGTTATTTTATGCAATTCTTTGTTCTTCCGGATAAATTTTATCTCATCCTTAATTTTCAGTTGGTAAATTTTATCATCTTCATGGTCAACAGCCCACATTTTTTTGTCACTGACAGTTATTCCGTGTACGTAATTACCCGGGGTGTCAAAAATGATTATAACATATCCTGTTTTTGGGTCAACCATGTATATTTCATCAGTTTCCCTGTCTGAAATCCATAAATAATTCCCATCATAAGTTATTCCCTTAGGGTCTTTAGAAGGGGATTTAAACGAACTGATTGTTGCTCCGTCTTCAGGACTAAACTGAATAACTTTATCAGCCCTGTCATCTACAAGCCAAAGATACCTGCCGTCATAAGCCAGTCCTTTCGGGCTGTTTGAGGGAGCTCGTAAAGTTTTTAGTATTGTCCCGTCACCCGGGTCAATTTTAAATATCATACCGTCCATGTCTTCAGATTTATTTGTTCTTCCCCTGAAATCAGCATTCCAAAGATATTTCCCATCAAACGCTAGGCCCATTGGCCAGTATGCAGGTGATTCAATTTGCCTGATAAGCTTACCTGTTTCTGCATTAACACAATATAGTTTATCTGTTTCTCTGTCTGCATACCAGATATTTTTTCCGTCAAAACAAATTCCTGTCGGATAATTTCCCTGTGTTTTAAATTCCTTTATTATTTCACCTGTTTGACCAGTGGTAGTTAAGTTGCATAAAAAAAGAATTATCCAGATTGCTATTACATTTCTCATTGTTTTCTTTTTAGATAGTTATAAAAACAAATAGGCGATGCTAATTTTGATTTGCAGATAACACACAGATAAAAACTTTATTAGCTACCTGGTTATTATATCGCAATTAAAAAAATTCATTCAATTTTGAGAGACTAATGTAATAAATTTCAATATTTCTCCACTCCATACAATAGTTTTATTTTGGCAGTTCAATGCGATGCGCTGGACCATGACCTTCTTTTGTCCGAAGGATAATAAAAGCGTCATGAAAAACGAAAGAACATCAAAACTACTTTCATGAAGTTTAAAAACACTTTGGCAAAGGATTTGAAAATAAGCATTGAAAGTATTGTCTACTTTCTAAAAATTTCTGCCAAATCAATATGAAAATCATCAAATATATTGACCTTTACTTTTTCGTCTTCGGCATAAATTCCAACATTTTCATATTTGCCTTCTTTGTTTAGCAGATACACGAATAATGTTCTTTCATCAGGAAATATCATCCAGTATTCACTCACACCATGTCTTTGGTATAACTCAAATTTTTCTTTTACATCCCGCTTTGGATTTTGGTCCGATACGATTTCTATTATGAGGTCAGGGGGCCCCAGACACCCTTTGTCGTCAAGTTTTTCAGGATCGCAAATCACACAAATATCCGGCTGGACAACTGTATATATTTTTTTTTCATCTTTTTCGTCATTATTGGGAAGTCGTACATCGAAAGGTGCGTGAAAAACCTGGCATGGAATTCTTTTTAAGTATTGATAGAAAGAACCGGAGAGTGCCACTGATATTTCCTGATGCATTTTTGACGGTGCCGGGCTCATCAATTTTATGAAGCCATTGATAAGTTCACGGCGTATATTATCAAACCAGGTCAGATAATCGGCATAGGAGTAGCGCTTATTCATATCAAATTGAAGAGATTCCATAATTGAGAAAATTTCATTTTGTATTCTATAAACAAATATAGGTAATTTGAAGCACATTTCCGGATTTCAGGTTATATTGATTACCCCATAAAAAAAACAATTTACATCAAAGACATTTCCGTCAGGTTTAATAAGATTTATTTTGTATATTTGATAATATTTTGTTCTTATCACAATAAGTCAATATTATAAAAGACATAATAACAAATACCCGTGAGCCTCCAGTATCTTATGCAGGATAGTTAATGAGTCCGTTTCTCTGAAGTTTTACATTTGTATTCGAAAAGGACTATTTAAACATTTAAATGAATGCTTCTTCCTGCGAAACAGATAATTACATGTTCATCCTAATTTTACATGTAATTCCGGATTATACATTTTTTCCTGAACACAGTAAAATTATATATTCAACCAATTATTAGCCTGAATTATATCATGGGATAAACTGAAACGCCCTTTATTAAAAGTATTCAGAGCGATAACCGAAAAGCTTATGAGTAGGTAACATCAAATTTATTTTTAGAATGAAACAGACAAAAATACTTTTTTTTATTCTTTTTGCATTAACCATTAGTTTCTGGTCATGCGAAGACGATGATGAAGATAATGACAAACTTCCGGTTAAAAAAGAAACAATAAGCGCAAAATGGAATGTTAGCAACAGTGAGACATCACTATACAAATCATTTGAATTCAACGAAAGCGGAAATTATATCGTTATCATGAATTCATCAAAGAAATCAACTGATAGTGAAGTGTTCTTTTTTGGAACCTACACAATAATCGATGATGAAACCATAGAATTGGATGATTTTGGAACTATCATTATTATCTCTTTAAGTGAAAATAGTTTTAGCTTTGATTTTATCCCATTATATGATCCCTCTTCCAAGATTTCTGTCAGTTCAACAAAAGCGCCGGAATTGGAGTCGTCAACAAATACAGAACTCTTATGCCGAACCTGGCAACTTGTAACTTTAAACGGAGAGAATGTAAGCGGAACTACAGAAGAATTGACGGTTCTGTTTTCCGAAGCCGGAACATACTTAGTCACTTATGCCTCTGAATATTATGATGATTCAGGTAGTATTGCATTGTGGCAATGGAAGGATGAATCCGAAATTTATCTTTGCTATTCATGGGAGGGTGACCCTACTTGTGTTGGCGACAATGAAGTGTTGGTGGAACTGGGAACGAACTCATTAACCATCACTGAATGGTTTGATGATGAAGAAATCATATATTATTTTATCCCGGCTGCCGAGACGAAATCATCGCAAAAATCCCTACAGGGAAACCGCTCAGTTAAAAGATCGGACAGGATTTTTGGAATTGAATAGTATCTCCTGAAAAGCATTGAGGGATGTTTTAAAAAATGCAACATACCATAGCATTTCTCGCATGATTATATTGCAGGTTTTAAAGAAATAAATGCTTTTAATTTTCAGTCCTGCCGGATAGTTTGTACCCCTGGAATGAAGGCAAACCAATATCCGGCAGGACATTAAAACACCATAAAAAAACACAAAGAACACATCTGTTTACATACCGGGAATTTAATTGTTCCTCACAAATATTTTAAGGGCTTACTATCAATAACATCAAATCAAACAACTATATTCCAAGTGATTTGCCTATATCCTTAATCTTTTGTGACAGTAGAACAGAAACATCATCAAAATCATCTCTTGATGCAAGCGATGCTTTTACAGCTATGTAAAATTTAATTTTAGGTTCAGTGCCGGATGGCCGGACTGAAATTTTAGTCTCATCTTCCAGGAAAAACTGTAGTACATTTGAGACAGGCAGATCAATATTTTCTTCTTTACCGGTTTCCAGGTATTTAATTTTCTGTTCCTGGTAGTCTTTAATCATGACAATCTGCGAACCATTTATCTCATTAGGTGGCGAATGCCTAAAATCATGCATCATTTTTTGAATCTCCTCAGCGCCTGTTTTTCCTTTTTTTACAATGTAAGACATTGATTCCAGATACATACCAAATTCCAGGTATATATCCAGCAACAACTCGAACATTGATTTTCCGTTTTCCCTCGCCCATGCGGCTGTTTCAGCTATCAGGGAAGCAGATATCACTGCATCTTTGTCTCTGACAAAATCACCGGCCAGGTATCCATAACTTTCTTCTCCTCCAACAATAAATTGTTTTTTGCCTTCATTCTCTTTAATGATACCCCCGATATACTTAAAACCTGTCAGTACATCATAATAGTCAACTTTGTATTTTTTGGCAATATCTACCAGCAATTCTGTTGTGACAATGGTTTTGACGATAAATTCTTTCCCTGCCAGCTTACCGTTTTCAGACCATTTATGCATCATATAATAACATAACAATGAGGCAGTTTGATTTCCATTAAGCAGGACAAACCTGCCCTTATTATTTTTAACGCCAACGCCAACACGATCAGCATCCGGGTCAGTAGCCATGATAAGGTCAGCATCTGTTTCTTCGGCTTTTTTAATGGCCATTTCCATAGCAACTCTTTCCTCCGGGTTAGGTGATTCAACAGTAGGAAAATCTCCGTCAACAACATCCTGCTCAGGAACATGAATAATGTTTTCAAATCCAAAGTTTTGCAGGGACTCAGGTACGAGCTTAACACCGGTTCCGTGAATAGGCGTAAAAACAATCTTCATATCCTTATTCTTGCGGATAATCTCAGGTGATAAAGATAAAGATTTAACTTTGTCGAGGTAAAGCCTGTCAAATTCTTCTCCAAGGTATTGTATATCTTTCTCATTACCATCCCATTTTACATCGTCAATATTTGTTATAGCGCCAACATGTTTTATAAGATTTTTATCATGCGGAGAAATAATTTGACCCCCATCATCCCAGTAAACTTTATAACCATTATATTCTTTTGGGTTGTGTGATGCTGTAATGACAATCCCTGCCTGGGCGCTAAAATGTCTGACAGCAAATGAAAGCTCCGGAGTGGGTCTTAAAGCCTCAAATAAAAAGGCTGAAATACCATTTGCTATGAGTATTTTCGCTGCTGTTTTAGCAAATAATTCTCCATTATGCCTGCAATCATAAGCAATTATCACTCTGAGCGCTTTTAATCCGGCATAGTATTCTTTTACATAGTTTGCTAATCCCTGGGTTGACATACCAACTGTATATCTGTTCATCCTGTTTGGCCCGACACCCATCACCCCTCGCAGGCCAGCCGTACCGAAACTCAGACTTTTATAAAAACCGTCAAATAGTTCGTCAGGATTTTCTTCTTTCAATATTTTCATTGTGTTTTTTGTATCCTGGTCATAGTTGCCTTGCAACCAACCTTCTACTTTGCCTTTCACCTCTTCGGGAAATTCCTGGTAGTTCATATCTCTTTTTTTTAAGGTTTGATGATAGTATTTTGTTTTAAAATTCAAAATTAAGAAAACAAACCAAACCATAAAAAAAAAATCCCGCCCTGAAAGGGCGGGATCAAAATTACCCAATGATACATCTAATCATAAAATCACTAAAAGAAAGGTTTTACGAAACCGGCATCAAGTTAATGAATATTAACTTGATGGCTTGGTTGAGTTAATGCCGGCCGACTATCAATCATAATAAATGAACGAAGTGAAATTTATTAAGCTCATTGATAGCGGATCGGTATTATTCACTAACTTGGATTACAGCTTTTCGCTTTTTCTTTTTTAGAACACTTTTTTTCTTCTTCACATTTTTTTTCTTTCGATGATTTGGCCACTTTATCAGCTTCGGATTTGTCTACATGTCCGGCGTCTGTCAATGCTGCCAAAATAGTCTCATTATCAGTTTTTGAGGATTGATAATTAATTGTTGCAGTATTGCTTTTTTTGCAAATTGATACAGATTCTACACCATCAACATCTTTGAGAGAGCTTTTGAGTGTATTTTCGCAGCATATGTTGGATTTCACTTTCAGTTCAGCAAGCTGCGTGTCATCCATACTGCTTGTCTGTGCCTGACCCAACTGGGAAAATAGTCCAAATACAAATATTAATCCTAAAATTTTCATTGTCTTCATATCGCTATTAATTTTTAAGTTTAACTTGCTTCAAAGGTAAGCATTCTGCAAGCGCTTTTTTTCCGGTATTTAGAATGACAGTTTATTATCCTGCTTTCCGTTAAACGAAATTTATATTAAAACATTGTATAATAGTATATTACAAAAAAAAGACATCGAGGTCTTATTTTTATTAAAGCTTGTCAGTTTTTTTATAGATCGTTATTTTCCTATCATATTGACAAACTCATCTTCATTTAATACTTTGATATTCATTTTTTTAACTTTTTCCATTTTTGAAGGGCCTACATTTGTGCCTGCAAGCAGGTAATTTGTGTTTTTCGAAACAGATGAAGTATTTTTTCCACCCTCTTTTTCAATTAATTCTTTTAGCTCCTCTCTTGAATAATTTTCGAAGGTGCCGGAAATGACAATTGTTAATCCCTCCAGATTTCCTTTTTTACCTGGTTCCTGGTCCTCTTCTGCAGATAACTGTATACCTGCATTATATAATTTTTCCAGCAATGTATTATTCCTGTCGTCTGAAAAATAATCAATAATGCTTTGGGCTATTTTGTCTCCAATCTCTTCAATTCCGGTTAGTTGTTCAAAAGAAGCGTTTCTGATATTTTCAACAGATTTCATTTTTGATGCAAGCGTTCTGGCTGCCGTTGCACCAACATATCGTATGCCAAGAGCATATAACACGCGGTGAAAAGGCACTTCTTTAGATTTTTGAATACTGTTGATGAGATTTTTTGCTGATTTTTCAGCAAATCGTTCGAGAGGAACTAAGTCTTTCTCTGTGAGTTGGTAAAGGTCTGCGGGGTCCCGGATCAGTTTTTCATCATACAATAATGCCACAGTAGATGGCCCCATAGCAATATTCATGGCATCCCTGGATATGAAATGTTCAATCCTCCCTTTTATTTGTGGAGGACAACCATAAAGATTCGGACAGAAATGAACAGCTTCAGCTTCTTTTTTTATAAGTTGAGAGCCACATTCCGGGCAATGAGTTATATATCTGACCCGCTCAGCACCTGTCGGTCTCTTTGTTATATCAACACCTGTAATCTTTGGGATAATTTCACCCCCTTTCTCTACATAAACAGTATCTCCCAGCCTGACATCCAGATTTTTGATAATATCTGCATTATGTAACGAAGCCCGCTTAACAGTCGTTCCGGCGAGAAGAACTGGTGCAAGATTTGCTACAGGTGTGATGGCTCCTGTTCTGCCTACCTGGTATGAAATTGAATTCAGTTGGGTAGTCGCTGATTCTGCCTTATATTTATATGAAATGGCCCATCGGGGAGATTTTGCTGTAAAACCAAGTTTTTCCTGTTGTTCTAATGAATTGACTTTAATCACTATCCCATCAATGTCATAGGGAAGGTTAAGTTTTTCTTTTTCCCATAAGTCAATAAAATCATATACTTCGTCCAGGGTTTTACATACGCTTGAATGTTCTGAAATTTTAAAACCCCATTTTTTCGCTATTTGCAGATTTTCGTAATGATACCGTGATGGTAACTCATCACCTGCCATGTAATAGCAATAACTGTCAAGATGACGTTTTGCCACAAGAGAGGAATTCTGAAGTTTTATGGTTCCAGAAGTGGCATTTCGGGGATTTGCAAAGAGCGGTTCACCATTTTTTCTTTTGTACTCATTGATAGCAATAAAAGATTCGCGAGGCATGAATATTTCTCCCCGCATCTCAAATTCATCCGGATAGCCATTTTCCTGAAGAACAAGTGGGATGCTTCGAATAGTTCTGACATTTTCAGTAACCACATCCCCCTGGTATCCGTCACCTCTTGTCACAGCATGCTGAAGCCTGCCATTGACATATGTCAGTGAGATAGAAATACCGTCATACTTTAACTCACAAACATACTCAAATGAACTGTTGAGCGATTTGGCCACACGTTGATGAAACTGACTGAGCTCTTCTTTGGAGTAGGTGTTACCCAGAGAAAGCATCGGATACTTGTGATTCATCTTTTTAAATTCAATTTTCCTGTCATCACCAACCCGGTTCGTTGGTGAATTCGGATCTTTAAATTCAGGATTATCCTGTTCAAGTTCTGACAATTCTTTCATCATCATATCATAATCATAGTCAGAAATCTCAGGCCTGGACAAAACGTAATATAAATAATTGTGGTGGTTCAACTCATGACGCAAATATTCAATGCGTTTCTTTATGTCTTCTTTATTCATAGGTCTATATTTTTGGCTGTAACCATGCAAATATAATAATTTACACACACACATAAACATAAGAAGCCTTGTTTTAGGCATTGATGAAAAATAAAGTGGACAATTTCGGGTGTGTAATAGGATAGCTAATACATCTTATCTGTTTGATAAACTTATTACACACCCTAAAGGGTTAAGTATTTTTTTTCCTGGCAAGGCAAAAAAAGTACACATAGTATAAACGATGTAAACTTTTTTTAACACAGCCAAAGAGAAAAAGAACATCAATTAATGTTCAGTTTCTTTTTCAATGCCTTATCCTAACATATCGATCATTAAACTTTAATTTGTATAGATTATTTCGAATCAATACTTAAAGAAATTACTTTTGCAAAAAAAAGACATTATAAATAACAGTATTAAAATATTATAATGACTCATGTGAAAAACATACAGATAAGTCAGTATTCCTATGATTTACCTGAGGACAGAATTGCGAAATATCCATTAAACGAAAGAGGAAATTCAAAATTACTGCTTTACCGTCCGGAAGAGGATATCAAACATACGACATTTACTGAGTTAAATCACCATCTTCCGGATAACAGTCTTTTGGTTTTTAACAACACAAAAGTGGTTCATGCCAGGTTTCATTTTTATAAGC
This sequence comes from uncultured Bacteroidales bacterium, assembly GCA_964629805.1. Taxonomy (GTDB): domain Bacteria; phylum Bacteroidota; class Bacteroidia; order Bacteroidales; family CAZVTW01; genus CAZVTW01. Next base: position 17,753 of record CAZVTW010000035.1, read on the forward strand.
ACACAGGCGCTAAAATTGAGATATTCTGCCTGGAGCCAATACTTCCTGCTGTTTACCAAACTGTTTTTAATACCAGAAAATCCTGCCGTTGGAAGTGCCTTGTCGGAAATATGAGAAAGTGGAAAAACGACATATTAACACAAGATTTAGAAATTGATGGTAAAACAATCACGCTATCGGTTTCCAAATCTGGCTCATATTCGGACGCTATTTTAATCGATTTTTTCTGGGATAATGAGCAAATCACATTTGGCGAAATCATGGCAAATGCCGGTACTATCCCGATTCCACCATATCTTCAACGCGAATCGGAAAGTGTTGATTCATTGAGATATCAAACAGTCTATTCAAAACAGGAAGGTTCTGTTGCCGCTCCAACAGCCGGACTTCATTTCACACAAAGTCTGCTCAGGGAATTAACCCAAAACGGGCACAAAACAGCGGAAATAACACTACATATTGGCGCTGGCACATTTAAACCTGTCAACAATCAATTCATAGGAAATCATGAAATGCATACCGAGTACTTCGAATTTAACAAAGATTTTATTAAAACATTAATCCAACATAAAGGCAGCATTATAGCTACAGGCACTACCACCCTCAGGACCATTGAAAGTATTTACCAGATTGGTTTGAAAATTTTAGAAAATAAGACTGTTGGATTAAATAAACTTTATATTTCCCAATGGGAATGCTACGAAAAAAAAGACAAACCTGGTATGATAGAATCCTTAGAAGCCGTTTTATCTTATATGCAACTAAATGATATTGATGTAATCAATTCTTATACCCAAATAATAATCGTACCAGGATATGAGTTTAAAATGGCAGATTATTTAATTACAAATTTTCACATGCCGAAAAGCACATTACTATTATTAATTGCGGCATTTGCAGGGCAGAATTGGAGAACCATTTATAAGTATGCATTAGACAATAATTTTAGATTCTTAAGTTACGGTGATAGTTCATTATTAAAAAGGAATCAATAAAATATTCCTTATACAAAAAACATTTAGCATGAATATTGTATTTATTGAAAATAACTTAGATTTGTCAGCTTTAAAATAAACAAAAATGATATCTATCAAACATATCAAAAACAGTATTTTTAGAAGTGCGGTCTGCTTAATTTGCCTGTTGTTGAGTTGCTCAGTTGAAAACCATGATAAAGATAAAGATACAAATGAGCAGGATTTAATCGTTGGCAACAAAGAGGGAAAAAGTATCATTCAGGCTGAACGGGAAAGGACGATTTTTTATACCCTTCCAACTCCCCTGGAAATGTCAGAAATTCTGGAAACTTCCAGTTCATCTTTTCAACCGGATTTATTAACACCCATTGATGACATTGATAAATATTTTACAATTTCCAATCAGTCGATGGTAATTGGAATGTTTGGTGTGGATATTGGATATATCAAACTTTTTGAACAAAATCAATACCTGCTTAACTATTTGGCAGCTACAAATAATCTGGCAACAAAAATAGGAATTCCAACTGAACAAATTAACAAAGCGGTTGAACTGTTTGAAAAAAATGAAGAGCAGAAACAGGTTATTGTAAAGCTACTGGATAATCTTTTTGACCAGGCCAATAAATATTTAACAAGTAATAACCGTGAAAGCGCTGCTAATCTTATCCTTCTCGGAGGTTGGGTTGAAGCTTTATATCTTGCCTGTAATCTTCAAAAACAGGAATGGAATAACAAAACACTCGTAAATAAGATTGCTGAACAAAAATTCACCCTGAATATACTACTTGAATTACTTGAACCGAATAAAAAAAACGAAGATATTTCAGGATTTATTGATCAATTAGTGACCTTGCAAGATACATACAAAAATGTTGATATAGAAAAATTAAAAGAGATGCAGGATTCGAACACTACAATTTTAAAAGGTGACGGACAAAGAATGGCCTATTTGACAGAAGAACAGTTAGATGACATTTGTGATATGGTCAGTTATATGAGAACAAAAATAATTGAATGACAATCAGTTATATCTTCCTTCAAGCTTATCTCAATCTTCGATCTGATACTCACGATTATTTCTAAATACAATTATTTTTTTTATTTAAAACGGAATATCTATATTTACAATCAAGTTCATTATAACATTTTTGTAGATTTCAAATCGTTATATATTTCTGGTATTTCCCCGAAATCGAAACCAATCAGTTGATTTTATAGTATTCATCTAAGAGGATTTGATGAAAAAATATATATTAGTTCTTTAAATATGTCAAAAATGGCTGAACCCGGGAATCCTGAGAAAAAGGATAAATGTACATTGCTTGTAGTTGATGATGAGCCTGTTACAGTACAATCTGTTATCGATTTCCTGTTCAAACCGGAATATAATTACAGGATACTTTATGCTTCCGATGGGGAAAAAGCCCTGAAAATAATAGAAAAAGACAGACCTAACCTCATCATTCTCGATTGGGATATGCCTGAAATGTCAGGAATTGAATTATTAAATCAGCTTAAAAACAATAAAAAATACGCTGATATTCCAGTTGTTATGGCCACAGGAGTTATGACTGAAAAGGAAGATTTATTTACAGCCCTGGAAGCCGGAGCTGTTGATTATCTTCAAAAACCGATTGATCACCTGGAGTTATTAGCCAGGATACAATCAGCGCTACGACTGGCAGACTCAAAAAAAGACATCAAAAAGCAAAAAGATGAAATTGAAGCTCATTTAGAAAAACTACAACAGCAAAAAGACGAAATTGAACTTCAAAAAAACGAGCTCAAGGAAATAAATGCAATCAAAGATAAAATATTTTCCATCATTGGTCATGATCTTAAGAACACAGTTGGAAATTCAAAGTCTGTACTTGATATCCTTGACAGCGATCCTCATGCATATCCTCAGGATCAATTGCCGGATATTATTTCGCTATTGAAAAAATCGTGCGACAGTGCTTATTATTTACTGGATAATTTACTTTTTTGGTCCAGATCCCAGCGGAATGAGCTTGTTCATAAACCTGAAACATTTTTAGCCAGTGATATTTTTGACGAAGTTCTTCAAGACCTTGATAAACGAATTAAAGAAAAAAATATAGAGATTAAGTTTGAAGAGAATCCTGATGTGAATGTATATTCAGACTCTGATATGTTTGAAAACATTATCAGAAATATGCTGTTAAATGCAATTACGTTTACACCGGAAAATAGCCATATTACTATTAGTTTTCTACAAAATACTTCTGTCATTCATTTTTCAATTACAGATCAGGGGCCAGGTATACCTGATAAGGAACTTTCCGGTATATATCACTCGTATGATTTGCCTCAGCCAAAAAAAAGAAAAACCCAGGGCGCCGGTCTTGGTCTGATCGTATCTAAAACACTCATTGAAAAATGTGGCGGGAAGCTTGAATTATCAAATCAGGATAAAGGAGGTTTAAAAGTTAATTTTTCTTTACCTAAAATTTAAAATAAAAACGTTTCGTTATAGGTGGGATTTTTATATTTTTATAATACGAAAAAGCTATGGTATAATACATGAATGTTAATATTGAAATATCCGATACTATTCTTAAATTTCAGGAATTTGTCGGCCAGGACCCAAATGTGCTCAAGTATCTGCATAATACCAGGATCGAAGAAATAGCGAAAATCATTCTCAAAGAGGGTTTCAGGTTCGAAAAATATCTTGAAAACACAGCAGACCTTGTTTCCGGCCTTCAGGCTATTGAATTAAAATATTTTCTTCATTTACGAAGGTCATATGGAGATTATACTATCGTGATGAATATTGGAAAGGATGTAGTTGAAAAATATTCAGAGAAACTCAAAGGGACAAACTATCACTATACTGAAGCATTATCTAAAAACCATCCTGAGCTGAGTAATGATGATGAATACATTTATACCCTGCCGGAACAGTTTATCAAAGGGTATTTTAATCAAAAAAGTTTACAGGCTCATTACAATCCTAAATTCGATCCGCATTTCGATTGTAAATTATTCGAGGAAAACACAAATATTCTTTTATCCACACCTGAATCCTAAAACAAGTATATCGTCAATTTGATCATTATTCCATTTCCACTCCATAAAAGCCTGTTCAATGATTTCGCATTGTTCTTCCATGTTTTTTGCAGAATTACTAAGAAGTAGCTCACGAAATCGTTTTTGTTTAAATTTTTCATTTTTTTCTCCCCCAAACTGGTCAGGAAACCCATCAGAAAACATATAGACAATATCGTCTTTCTCAAGTTGAATTTCTCTGTTCCTGAAAGGAGTTTCTTTTGCATAAATACCTATTGGCATCCTGTCTCCGTTATATTTAACAATTTCTCTCTGATTTTCTGCCATTTCACTTGATTGTCCATTTGTCTTTTTAACAACATAAACAGGGTTATAAGCGCCGGCAAACTGAACCTTCAGCAATTTTTTATCATAAACACAGACTGATATGTCCATCCCGTCTTTGGCCTCACCTTCCTTGCCGGTTTGTCTGAGTGATTTTTTTACATTTGTTCTCAGTCTGTTCAGTATTCCGCCGGCGGTTGTTATTCCGTCCTTCAAAACGATTTCATCTAGCAGGGAGGTGCCGAGCATACTCATAAAAGCGCCGGGTACGCCATGCCCGGTACAATCTGCTGCTGCAATGATAATTTTATTTCCTCTCTCATTCAGCCAGTAAAAATCTCCACTGACGATGTCTTTTGGTTTATAAAGTACAAAGTGATCCGGAAGTAATTTTTCGAATAAATCCCTGGGTGGTAAAATGGCATTTTGTAAATAACTGGCATATTGAATACTTTCTGTAATATGTTGATTTTGTTTCTGAACGACTTCGTTTTGCCTTTGTATTTCATCACGTTGGGCCTCAATTTCTTCTTTTTGCTGATGCAGTTCCGAGTTTTGTCGCTCAATTTCTTCTTTCTGCTGTCTTAACAAAACATTTACTTTTTTAATCTGCCTGTACTGCCTGAATAAAATGAAAGAAAAGATGAGTATTAAAATCAGAACCGTGATAGAACCGATGAGAAAATATCGTTGTTGCTTAATTTCAAGATTCAAAGTTTCAGTTTTTGCCTCCTGTAGCCGTTGCTGATAACTGAGTTCTTTTATTTGTGCAGCCTTTAAGGAGGAATCCAATCGTGCATTGTAAAGCTGTAACTCCTTTAACATCAGCATTGAATCCTTTTGTTGTATAAGGGTGTCTTTTTTTTTTAGTTCTGTGGTGGTTTTTTGAAGCTCCGTAGATTTTTTTTCGAGTTGAGTACTTTTGTCTACAAGCTCTTTTTGAATCTGTTCCTGCTCTTCCTGATAGTCATCCTGCATTCTGGCAATTTTTTCACTGTATTCCTGCCCCATAAAAAGCATATAGTATTTAAATGCTTCTTCCAGATCGTTCTTCTCATAATGGTTTTCATATAATTCAAGTCTGTTATTGTGGACATAATCAGATTCAAATTTTGTTGCAAGCTCCAGGCTGCGTTCATGGTATTCAATAGCCTTTCTGTTCCTTCCCATACTTTTGTAGGTAGTACCTACCGTATACAGGACTTTCATTAGATGCTCAGAGGGTGGTTGTGACTCTAAAATATCCAATTCATCCTGAAATGAACGCAATGCTTTCCTGTCATCTTTTAATTCCAGATAAGCGCGTCCCAGACAATCATGCAAAGTAGCTTCAAGACTATCTGTCTTATCATAATATTGAGATTCCTCCAGTCCTCTTTCCGCAAACGTAATTGCTTTCTCCGGATCATCCATCAAATAAAGCTGGGCTATTTTGGAATAAAGCTCTATTCTTACAATACCGGTTGTGTCCTTTAAGCTATTTTCCATTTCTTCTCTTTTTTGCATGATATCTTCCTGTGAAAATATGGACAAACTAATAGAAAAGAAAATATACAAAAGAAAAAAAAGATTTTTCATGGCAAAAGGTTATAAATGTTGATTATTTTTATTTAGCTTACTAAATTACAAAACTTTATTATAATATTATTTAATTAAATATATAATTTTTCAAGAAGTCAGATTTGATATATAAATGAATTATACCTAAATTTCTAAAATGGAATCGTAACGAAACACTGAAATGTGCTTTGAAAT
>CAZVTW010000036.1:0-23791 GCA_964629805.1 uncultured Bacteroidales bacterium
CCTCGAACTTTCTGGCCGAGACACTTACTTTATGGATGGACACTAATTAATAACTGAGTCTACTCCGGGAAGTCCCTTTGTCGCCACACTCTGCGTTGTTAGGAATTTTTCAGTCCTTATTAACAGACAGTTAACTCTGGTTGAAAATTCTTAACGCTCCTGACATGGTATGTGCGAGAGCAGGCTTGATTTTGACGAAAATCTTACTTTTAGGAGTGGACTCATAAATTCGTTGTTGCTGCTCTTGTCGTATCCTGCTGATAATTTATGAACTCAGTAATCTTCGAAATCTATGCGTTACAAGGCCTCGTTTAACTCCTCATCCCGACATCAAGTATGTCGGGATTCCGGGATTAAACGATGCCTTGCGTCTTTAACTTTCGAATGTACTGAGTTCAGAATTTATGACCAAAAGTCTAAAAAGGGATAAAGAATTTACTGAAATCACCGAAAGGGCACACAAATACCGCAAAAAAATGCGTGAATTGTGGGATGAAGAATTTGGGCTGTACCTCAACAGGCTTACTAAAAATCAAAAACTCAGCAGACGTATTTCACCAACTAATTTTTATGCCCTAAACGCAAAGGCAGCTACACAACCTCAGGCAAAAAGAATGATTGATGAGCATTTTTATAATCCCGATGAATTTTGGGGCGATTATATCATGCCTTCATGTGCCAGGAATGACACGGCATATACCGGAGAAACCTATTGGCGTGGTAGCATCTGGGCGCCTATGAACCTGTTGGTGTATTGGGGAATGCAAAATTACCATATACCGGGGGCCAAAAAAGACCTAGCAGAAAAATCAAAAGACTTGCTCCTCAAAAATTGGCTTGAAAAAGGCTGGATCAGGGAGAACTACAATGCTGAGACCGGGAGTTATAACGGCAGGAGCGAACATTTTTATCATTGGGGCGCTTTGCTGGGAATGATTTACCTGGTTGAAACGGGATATCTGAAGGAATAATAAAAGACATGTGATTTTTACCAGGATTTTTTCTCTCAACCTGTCGGCCTGCTTGCACCCGGCAGCGTTGCAAATATATTTTGCATTATGTTCAATCACAGAATTTGAGATTTACATTGGCAGCAATTTTGAGCATGACAAATTTTGGGATGATTTCTTTAGCAAAGTAAAAATCATCTTTTCATTTCTCCATCCTTAGTTGACACCTGTTGGGTCGCACTGCATTCGAAATGACAACCAGTTATTTGGGTAATGGAAAGAGTAGGGTAGAAGCCAACTTAGCCAGCATCTACCCCTTGTCATTCTTCCCACGGGTAACTCGGCGAAAGAATCTAAAAGAATTATCAGGAAATGAGTGATATAAGATAAAAACGTCACTTAGAGTCACTTTATATCCAATATTCATTCTGAAAATTAGGCCATCTGATACTATTCCAATGTAATTTTTGTGCGATAATCAAATTTCTCACTTATTATTTCGAGAATATATACTCCGGAAGCGCTGTTTAAATGCACTGTTTTTGAACTTTCACCGGTTTTTTCCATTTGGATAATTTTTCCAGTCAAATCACTAATCCTATAGGTATATGTTCTTGTCCCTGCCGGCACTTTGATAATAAATTGATTGTCATGTACAGGATTCGGGTATATATCAAGACCTTCAGGTTTCACCTGATCAATGTACGTATCAGTTCCTTCCTGGGTTATCGTTACAGTATATGATTCGTCACAACCTTCAATTTCAATCTCTGCTGTACGTTCGGTTTCGGATTCATTAGCCTCAACCTCAACTGATATCGAATCTTTTGCTTCATCAATATTTACTATAATAAATTCAGCATCAGTAGAAACTTTTAACTCTCCGTTTGTGCTGACTTTGACACCGAGGATTTGTTCTTCTGCAGAAATATTAAATTCAGTTGTTTCAAGATTAAAAACACAAATTGATCCTGCTTGTTCAATGGTAACGGTTTTTGACTCATTACATCCAATAATCGTCAATGAACCTGTTCTTTTTTCAAATGATGGATTCTCATTGACAGTCACTTCAATGCCGTTTCCGGAAATAATGGTGGTGAAAAAATCCCCGGTAGAAGCATCTATCTCAAACTCATCTGATGGCGTGATTTGGATTTCTTTTGTTGAACTTGTTTCATCAAAAAGAATTAAATCAGGTGAAACTGACAAATCGCAGGACTTCCCTGCAACTTCAAGAGCACCGGCATCACGTGTACCAATAGGAGCGTTTCCTCTCATGTCATACAGGAACGGGCCATTTGTTGTCCATTCATACAATTCATGTATTGTGGTTTTGGCATCAAACAATGATCCTTTTGAAATCCTCAGAAAATCAATTGTTCCTTCAAAATAATTGTCTTCAGCATCTTTTGCGACCAACAAGTCAGCAGTATTTGAGAGCGATACATTTTCCTCAGGCATTGTTCCGGTTACAGAGCCGTTGGACAATGTTCCGTCAATATACATATTTATTCCTGCACGTCGATTTACTTCTGCTAAAATATGATGCCAGTTACCATCATTGAGAGTTGTAGAACTCGCCTGGCTTGTCACCTTGCTACCTTCGGCGTAGAGGGCCATTTCAGCCATGCCGGAAGCATCAATACCAAGTTTATAACCTTCAGAACCGCCATATTTTGATACAATAGCGCCGTTTGTATGACCATCTCCTGTCTTTAGATATACTTCAATAATAAAATGGTTGTCTGTCATATCAACATCATTGGCTCGCGTTGAGCTTGCCTCACTGTGGCTGATACTGCAGTATACAGACGAACCGTCAAATTTCAGGGCGCCTTCTGTCCAGTCTTCCAAATCACCGGTCACAAAATTTGACTCTTCAACCTGATGAGCCTTCAGATGATTTTTTGGCACATTTTTATAGGTTGTACGGTCATTGAATTCATTGGTCATATAAAAATTATCAGCCATAATGATGCTCAGGTCTGCGGGGTGTTTATAAAAATGCCATTCCCCAACAACCTTAGCCAGCGGAAATGGTGTAAAGAATTTCACGCCCCGGTCAATAGCTTCGCTGGTTTCCACAGGTCTGAAGTCATGTGATTCGGCGTCAGCCAGCACTGTCGCAGCAGCATTCAGGCCGGTTTGTGTGAGTTGGGAATTATAACTTTCAAGTTTGTTCCTGAACTCTTCCAGGCTTAAATCATTGTCCCTGTTTTCGAGGCTGCCGACATATTCATTTTTGCTGGATACATTATAACCATATGATTCAAACGGAATATAATCAGGACTTATCTCATGCCTGAAAAATGTGCCAACATCTTCTGCCACATTCGAGAGGTAGGTATTATGGCCGTTCAATGCCAGTGTTCCTTTCCAGGCATTTAAAAAAGTATTTGTGTTATATCCCGTATTGTGTACATACATGTTGTAAAACCCAAGAACCTGCATAATACAGGCACTGTTACGGTTGTGTGATACCCCGGAAGCAATGTTGTTGAAAACAATATGTTTGAAGGCTCCGTCAAAATAATATGCATAACCAATTGATGAGTTATTGTAATGTTTATACCCTGAGGCATTATGCGAATAATTATTATAACAATATGTTGGTCCGCCCTGCCAGCTTTCAATGCCGCCATAGTCATTGGTACCAATCAATGTGTTAGAAGCTTTGTTCTGGTGTATGAATCCCCTGACAAAAGGAACATATAAATTGCTGCCGCCACCTTTACCCCAAAACATATCAATGCCATTACCCCATGATACATCAATGATATTACCTGCAACCTCACCGTAATTCAGTTGCCCAAAAATAGCCGGGATTGAACTGTACCAGCGGCCTAAATGACGATATCCATTATTGTATACATTATTTCTCAGTATATGTATATCATCTAAATAAACGCTGCTTGTCGAAAAAACGATGGCATGATCTCCCATGTTTTGGAAGTCATTGTCCTTTACCGTTATGCTGTGGGAATTCAAATCCTGTGATCCTTCATTTTTTAATGATACACCGCCGTTCATATACAGGAACTTGTTGTTGCTTATATCAATATTGCTGCATATCCCTGTCATCCTGATGGTTGATTTGACATCTTCTTCACCATAATGAACAGAATTAGCAGTTGTGAAACCAAAGGTCAATCCACTGATTTCAATATCATGTTTATTTTCAATTTCAATTAATTGTGCTTTTGTTGCTACTTCAATTGTTGTTGTGTTAGGGTCCTTGTCACCTTCCAGCCTGACAAAAAGGCGTTGCGCATCTTTGTCATAGTAAAATTCGCTTGTTGTATCAAGTAAAAAAGGCGTGTTTTCAATAAAATAATGTGAGCCGACACCTCCAAAATTGGTATTGTTCACACGAACCCTGTTATTATCCGGGTCCCATTCCTGCACATCCTGCGCCCAGACAGTACACATAACAATGGCATCTTCCTGACTCCAGACGGTAGCTCCTTCATAATATGACGGGTCAGTCTGGGTTAAATTGTTTCGGTCTGTCAACCACAGATTACCATCCTGTTCCTGTTTTCGTGTCATGGTCCACCAGGTTTTCAGCGGATCGTCAGGGGTATATTGATAATTTGGGGATCGTGCAAGGTGCAGTTGGTTCATATTATCATCATCCAATTCGCAAACAATTTTCGTTTCCGGTAACCATCCGTCGCGATACCAAACTTTATCCGGCTCAGGGATGTTGGGTGCAGCGGAGACATCAGCCTGTGTCCATCCGTCGGTGAATCGTTTTGAGCCAAAAAAATATGCTTCACCGTTTCCCCATGACGGATCGGATGTTAGGCGGACTGGCTCAGACGGGGAACCCGATTCTTTTGCAGTTAGTGTTCCCCTGTAGACTACCCCTTTTTTGAAAACATATGTGTGTATGCCACTACAATTAGCTGCATTGCCGGTAGCGCTGTCGTCCCAGGGATGATGTTTCCACGGGGTTGATTTTGTCATTCCGTCCTGGTTATCATCGCCGTTTTCATAGTCAATATATCTGACCGGGGAACCCTGTTCAAAATCAAAAGCCTCTGGTTGCCATTCCAAATCCCCTTCAGGTGTAATATTTGCCTGAGGTTTTTGCCAGGAATATTGATAATCATTTGGTATTGAGCTGAGTGTTACATCAATAGATGATGAGGGGGCTGAGGCATTATCTGCTATATCATAAGCAATAATAACAAATTCGGACGTGCTGCCTGGTGTCAGATATTGAATTTCAGTCATCGTATCCACAACAGTGGTAAAGTATTCGCCATTCCTGAATATCTCGTAATAACTCACAGCATTATCATCTGATGAAACATTCCATGAGAGTATAAAACTGTTGAATGAAACAGCTTCTGACTTCAGATTTGTTGGTGTTGTCGGGGGTGATGCATCAGGTGAAAAACCTGTCAATGTGATATCATCGATATAATAGGGGTGAATATCGGGGTCAGTGTGTGTAAAACGGATAAACAGTGATGCACTGGAGGGTAAAATTTCTGCCAGTTCAACAAAAGCCCAAACGTTTTCATCAGCACAGGGCCAGGAACTGCCTTCCATGAGAGAAGCTTTGTCAATTGTTGTCCAGTTTTCTCCATCAGTTGAATATTCAATTTCAGTATAATTGTTCGTCAACTGGCAAACACCCCATCCATCAGAATTGTGTGTAAATCCAAAACTCAGCCTGACACTTGTATACTGGCTGGTGTTGTATTGCATGATAAACTCGGTATTCTCATCACTACCCCAGTTTCCCATCAGAACAGCAACACCGCCGGATGCCTGGCTGTACCCGGAAGAATTTTCTGTTCGGAATAGATGTGAATCATCACCGGAAAAAACAGCATCGCTTGTATAATCGGGGTAATCCGCCGGATTACCATCATAAGTACTGCTTCCAAAGTTTTCCTGCACTATTTGTACCTGAGAAAAAGCGGGTGTGAGGAAACATAGTAAAATAAAAATGATATAGATTTTTTTCATAATAATGTAATTTTAGTTCGTAAATGAGTTGAAATAGCCTATTATTTATATTTGCATTTCATAATTAATTATTGCCTGGTTCGTATTTTTTTGTGGATTATATATTAGAAATGATTGTTGTATGATGAATTTTCAACTTTTACCAAATTACAGGTCTTTATTATGTTAATAGTTAATACCGAACCGCTATCAATGAGCATAATACATTTCACTTCGTTCATTTATTATGATTGATAGTCGGTCGGCATTAACTCAACCAGGCCATCAAGTTAATATTCATTAACCTGATGGCGGTTTCGTATAAGACGGAAATTGGTGTATAAAATTTACAGAAAAACCTCCAAATATAAAACCTTTTAATATACGAAAGAGTTTATAAATTTGAGTAGAAATAAATGTTGTTATTTAACAACCTGGAATTATTGTTTGTTAAAAAGTTAACAGATGCTATTATCAGGACTACCGCATAAAAGTTTGAGTGCTGAACAATTTTGTCGTAAATTCATAAATGGAATTTGCAGGATGTATTTTTAGAACACTGAAATATTTATTAGATTTAGCAGAATTTTGTAAATATACTCTTATGAAAATTTACGATATATTTTTTTTGGCCATATCGGCTTCTGTCTTGCTAACATCATGCAACCAGGAATTAAAACGAGAAAATAATGCTGAAATAACAATAAAACGAAATCCCAATATCATCATCATCATGTGCGATGATATGGGATTTTCGGATATTGGTTGCTACGGGAGTGAAATTCCTACTCCAAATATCGACAAACTGGCTGAGAATGGTTTACGATATACACAGTTTTATAATACGGCACGATGTTGTCCCACACGTGCATCATTGCTTACGGGTTTGTATCCGCATAAAACAGGTATGGGCTGGATGACTGCCTCCGATTTGGGGCATCCCGGTTACACCGGTGATTTAAATAATCGCTGCCTGACAATTGCCCAGGTTCTGAAACCGGCTGGTTATTCAACCTATTTGGCCGGGAAATGGCATGTCACCGGAACAAAATATTATCAAAACCCTGATAATGTTTCCAAACACAATTGGCCTCTTCAACGCGGCTTTGACAGGTATTTTGGCGGTTTAGCAGGTGGTGGAAGCTATTTCACACCCAAACACCTGGTGTCTGACAATACGTTTATTAAACCGGGGGATGATTTCTTTTATACCGATGCCATTTCTGATACTGCTGTAAAATTTATCAACCAACATGATGTGGACAAACCTTTTTTTATGTACGTGGCACATTTTGCACCGCATTTTCCTTTACACGCCCTGCCTGATGATATTGAAAAACAAAAAGGCAAATACATGATAGGCTGGGACAGCATTCGGAACTTCCGTTTGAAGAAAATGAAGGAAATAGGTATGGTAGACAAAAATTTCAACCTGAGCGCACGTGAAGAAAATGTGCCGGACTGGGATGATATACCGGAAGAGGAAAAAGAACAGTGGGATTTACGCATGGCTATTTACTCAGCTCAGGTGATTGATGTGGACGATGGCGTGGGTAAAATTGTTCAGGCCCTGGAAGAAAAGGGCATCTTAGACAACACCCTGATTATGTTTTTATCTGACAATGGTGCCTGTGCCGAACATCCGTCCTGGCAGCCGGAATACATGGGAACAGATTCTTCATTTACAAGCTACAAAATCAACTGGGCAAATACCAGCAATACACCCTTACGGGAGTATAAAAAGTGGAATCACGAAGGTGGTATCTCTACACCGCTTATCATTCACTGGCCTGAAAAAAATATTCAAAAGGGCGCTTTTACAAGTCAGATGGGACATGTAATTGATTTGATGCCTACCTGTATTGAAGCAGCAGGCGCTCAGTATCCTGAAAATGATAGTATAAACGAACTGCAGGGTATGAGTTTGATGTCTTCATTCACCGGCAACACCTTTGAACGCGGGCCTTTATTTTTTGAACACGAGACCAATCGTGGCGTGAGAGATGGTCAGTGGAAACTGGTTTCGGAAGGGACCAATCAACCACCCTGGACTGGTGAATGGGAATTGTATAATATTGATGAAGACCGCATAGAATCTAACAACCTGGCGGAAAAATACCCTGAAATAGTAAATGAAATGGCCAAAATGTGGGACAGCTGGGCAAAAGATAATAATGTCTACCCCCTTGACGGCAGAGGCTGGAATGAGAAAATCAAAGCAAGTAAATAATCAATAACATGAAGCAAAATGAAAAATATTATTTCAGGCCTGGTTTGTATGGCAATTAGCTTTTCAGTGCAGGCCAATGAAAAACCCAATATTCTTTGTATTCTTGTTGACGATCTGGGTTATGGTGATCTTTCATGCATGGGGGCTGTTGATTTAAAAACTCCTCATATTGATGAATTAATGGAAGAAGGAATGAAGTTTAGTAATTTTTATGCCAATTGTCCGGTTTGTTCTCCCACCAGGGCATCCCTGCTGACCGGCAAGTATCCTGATAAAGTTGGAGTACCCGGGGTAATCAGGCAGTGGGAAAATATGGTGGCAAAGCATATTATGCAGCTCGTTACGGAGATAAAAAATTAATGCAAAACACACCATTTGTCCCTGTTCAGTTTTTTAATACTGAGGATGATCCATCTGAAAAGCAGGAGTTAAAGAAAGAGGGTGATGATTTTACAAAGCTGTGGAAAAATCTCCAGGATCATATCAGAAAATCAGGCGCTGTTCCCTGGCAGAAACCTGCAAAATAAAAGCAAGAATAGCACGGTTTTCATAAAAATTTTTAAATGACTTTATAATAATGGTAATAAGATATTTAACCTGCATAACAATAGCATCTTTATTCCTGACATGCCAGTCAAAACAGGAAAAAACGGCATCAGATTTTAATAATCCCGATAGTCTTGTTCATCTTGTTGTAAATCATTTTTATGAAAAAAATAATGTTTTCAGGAACGAAAAAGATGTGTGGGGAAATTACACACTTGATCTGACTTTTGAAGGCATGCTTGCTTATGATCAGGCCTGTGATTCGGATATTTTTCTCCCACAGGTGGTTGAAATTATGCAAAAGCGTAATCTGTCACCGGAAGATACTGTGTCTTACAAGTCACAACCCTTTGGTTGTCTCACATTTGCTCTGTACGAATCTACCGGTAATGAAGCTTACCTGGCACCCTTTACCTATTCAACCAATAAGAAGCGAACAGAAGCAGACTTTTCCCCTGAAGGTGCCATTTTGTTAGAAAGTAAAGGTAAGAAAGGCTGGCTCATTGACTATATGCAGGAATATGCCAGTCGTTTGGCAAAAGCTGGTTTTGTAACAGGAGATACCGCTTATTTCAGGGAGGCTGTTAAACAATTTGAATTGTATCATCAGACCATCAGGCATCCTGAAAATGGCCTCTATTCGCAAGGGAAAGGCTGGCTTGACAAGCCCGGGGCTCTATCTCCCGGCGCCTGGTCACGCGGTCAGGGCTGGATACTGCGGGGAATGGTGAGTACCTGTAAATATTTACCCGAAAATTCTGCTTATCGTAAACGATTAGAGCCTATAATCCGGGAATTTGTTGATACACTTATCCAATACCAGGATAAACAGGGTATGTGGCATCAAATGGTACATCTGCCTTTTAAAGATAGCTATCCTGAAACCAGCGGAACAGCTTTTATTGCGTATTATTTGACAGTTGCACTGGATTTGGGTATCATCAGCGGTGAAAAATATTTCAAAGTCCTCCGGAAAGCATATCGAGGGCTACAAAAGCAAATATCGCCTGAAGGTGCGGTGTTAAATGCCTGTGAAGGGCCAGGGCCCATATATTCAATCGAAAAATATTACAAAACCAAAGCTCCTCCTGATGAACCCCACGGAACGGCAACAATGATATATGGATTGGCAGGGATGAAAATATTTGAAAGACTAAGTGAAAAAAAAGATTAAGTCATCATCGTCAAAAGAACTCTCAGAACAGGCCAAATTATTAAAGGAGGAAATCTCTTTTTTTAGAACCGGGAAAATTTCTGAGATGATATTGTCCCCGGAATAAGAATCACCTGTAAAAGTAATACACCATGACGATGCCGCACAATAGAGATAGAACTGATGTGATCCGGTGAAGAAGCAATGGTATCTTTATACTGATGTTTTCAACAGTAAGTAAACCGCCGGAGATTAAAGCAACAAGAAGAAAAATGGCTGTCATACCTATCAGAAACCATTGAATTGTATTGAATTCAGAGCTTTTTTGCAGATGATATACAGCCATAACAGTGAAAACGACAGCTGCCAGAGATACTAATTTGTGTGCTGTAACAAGAAAGCCGGAATAAGGACTGCCTGTTAATTTCAGCCATATCCCGCTTGCAGCAGTTATTAGAAACAAAATACCTGCAATGATAAATTTGATTGTAATTGGATTCATGGTGTTGTATTTTTAATCCATTTCCTAAATATTTCGCAATATAGCTGAATCAGCATGCAAGATAGAATGATTTCTGTAAAAAATGAAAGGAATCGCGATGCTGTTTCCATGTTCCTGATCAAATTTTTTAAAAAATGATAAATGATTCTTTAATGATTTTTTGTGATGTCATCTACCAAATAATTATCATTCAAGAAATGAACTGTTTACTTCATATTATGTGAAATGCTTCATTTTTTGTATTTTTACATGGTCAATAAGTCTAAAATTGCATGCAGCATAAATCATACTCATATAGGATAATTATTGTTTTATTGTTTATAACAGGATGGCATTATGCATTTCCAGTTTTGTCCTCCAGGCATTTTTTTACAAATATCAATGTTCGTGACGGATTGCCCAATCAGGCTATCCTTGCCATTATGAGGGATAAGGCAGGTTATATGTGGTTCGGAACAGCCGATGGTTTATGCCGGTACGACGGATATGAATTCACTGTTTACAGGCATGTCCCCGGTGATTCAACAACTTTGGCGGGTAATTACATTCAGTGCTTACTTGAATCCTCAACCGGAAAAATACTCGTCGGAACTAACAGTAAAGGTCTTTCGGTGTATGATCCCTTAACAGATTCTTTTACGAATTACAAGCATAATCCATCTAACAGTACATCCCTGAACCATAATAATGTAGTTGATATTTTACAGGATAACCACGGACTGATTTGGGTAGGCACTTATGCAGGGCTTTCGACTTTTGACATGGAAACAGGACTTTTTACACATTACAGACATCTGCCCGATGATCCACATTCAATGAGTAAGAACGGCATAATGGATATTCATGAAGACCAGGCAGGACAACTTTGGCTATCTACATGGGCACAGGGTTTGTGCCGCTTTAACAGGCAACAACAAAATTTTACCCGTTATACTAAAGAAACCCTTCAAAACAAACTTTTTAGCGACTACATAACAAATATCCAGACGGATGCCCATGGGAATATCTGGCTGGCTACTTCTTATGAAGGAGTTATCATTTTTAATCCACAGAATGAGCAGGTACAAAAACTGAATGTACCTTCTCTTAACGGAAAACATATGTTAGACCTTATCAATGATAACCAGGGAAACATGTGGGTTTCACTCCTGAATACCGGATTAGCCAGGATAGACCAGAAAACCAGGCAGATTGAAACCTTTTTACCTTCATATACAGATGATTATTCGCTAACTGACGATGTTATATTATCCCTGTTTTACGATAAATTCAATACACTTTGGATAGGAACCGGTAATTACGGTATTGATAAATATGACTTGTATTATGATTTTCTCGAGTACCACATCATCCCACCGGATAATGAGGCAGGAAATACAGATTTCAAAGAGATGCTCCGGGATGCCTCAGGGAATATCTGGATAAGGACGGAAACAGCCGGTATCGTTAAGTTTTCCAAACAAGCGGGGAAGCATCAGCGGTTTTTTGTTCCGTCACGACAGAGCGATGTTTTGATGAATGACCGTATTCAGTTATTTTTTAAGGACTTAAAAGGTACCTTCAGGTGTGTCTATGGCAGGCAGGAATACAAATATGATAATGACAAGGATGAGTTAGTCAAAGATACATTTTTTTGGTTTTTTCCTGACGGAACACGTTATAACGGATTGAAATATTGCCTGTTACCTGAAGGGCATATTTGGTATGTGTCAAACACTGGTTTACATTTTTTCAATGCATCAGATCAGAAGAATATCCG
Source organism: uncultured Bacteroidales bacterium (assembly GCA_964629805.1). GTDB lineage: Bacteria > Bacteroidota > Bacteroidia > Bacteroidales > CAZVTW01 > CAZVTW01. The sequence goes on from CAZVTW010000036.1 coordinate 12,103, forward strand.
TTTTTCAGACTTTTTTAAAGAAAAAACTGGCGTGTCCCCATCCACTATCAATGATATCTATTACAATGACAGTAAAACATGGTTTTCTACCCGTGATGGTTTATATTTGTACGATCATGCGGACAGTTCTTTTAAGTCTTTTAAAAATGATCCACATAATAATAATACTTTATCCGGCAACTTCGTCACTTCAACTTTTCAGGACAGTAAAGAAAGAATCTGGATTACCACCCGTTCAGGTCTGAATTACTATGACAAACACAGCGGCACATTTATCAGGTATTCGATAAAAGATGGATTACCGGCGAATCTTATCAGTAATCTTCTTGAAGACCAAAATGGTAACATCTGGATGTCTTCTTCAAAAGGTATTTCTATCCTTAATCCTGTCAAACAAAAAGTCAAACATTTGACTATAAATAATTATTTTGCCCTGTATGCAGGCATTTTGACAAAATCTGTTCATGGTGAAATTATCACCGGAGGATCAAACAATGTTATCATTATCAATCCCAAGAAAATGGATTATAATCCTCATCCTCCAAATGTGAAAATTTCTGACTTTTTACTTTACAATAAACCGCTGAAACCCGGTGAAACGAAATTACTTAAAAAGCCTGTTGAATTCACCGATACAATTATTTTATCGCACAAAAACAGTGTGTTTGGTTTTGAGTTTGTTGGTCTGAATTATATGGCGCCGGATGAAAATATGTATGCCTATAAACTTGATGGGTTTGAAGAGCGATGGAACTACACAGGTTCGAAAAACAGAAATGCCACCTACAGAAATGTACCTGGTGGTGAATATGTTTTCAAAGTAGAGGCTTCCAATAATGATGGAATATGGATAGAAAAACCGGCAGAAATAACCGTTATTATCCTTCCACCCTGGTGGAAAACGACCTGGGCTCGTGTAGGAACCATTGTTTTGATTATACTTTTAAGCTGGATTATTTACATGATTCGGGTACGACAAATCCGCAAACGGAATATTATTCTTAAACAACTCGTTGAACAACGAACAAAAGAAATTGAACATCAAAATGAAGAACTTGTACAGCAGGCCGATACTTTACAGGAACAAAACTTAAGATTAACAGAAAATCAGCTTCAAATACAAGCTCAGGCTGAAGAATTAAAAGCACAGGCCGATGAACTAACTAAAGCAAACGATATACTTACAAAATTAAATGACACAAAAAATAAACTTTTGTCGGTCATCGCACATGATCTTAAAAATCCCTTCCAGGTCATCCTGAATAATTCACGCTCAATCGCTCAGGACCTTCATAATTTTACACTCTCCGAAATTTCTGGTCTTGCAAATACCATTTTTTCTTCCTCGCGCGAAGTATATCATCTTCTGGAAAACCTTCTTGAATGGGCCCGGGCACAAACAGATATGATTAAACCAAATCCGGAACATTTGAATGCACAGGATATTATTACGGATGTGATCAACATCCTCAAACCCGGGGCTGAGCAGAAAAGTGTGAAAATAATCAACAATATAAACGAAAATCATCACTTCGTTGCAGATAAACGCATGATGAAAGTTGTTTTTCGTAATTTAATAGATAATGCTGTCAAGTATTCCCGGGCAAATGAAAACATCATCATATCCTCTTTTTTAAAAAATGATACACTGAAACTTTATGTGCAGGACAGAGGAACGGGAATGAACAGGGAAGCGCAGGAATCATTATTTTCTTTTGATCACAGGAAGTCGCAGCCCGGAACACGCGGTGAGACAGGCACCGGTCTTGGCATGTCTATTTGTAAGGATTTTATTGAAAAAAACAGGGGTACCATTTCAGTATCAAGTCAACCTGGCATTGGGTCAACATTTACAATCGTTTTTCAGACAGAAAAGTTTGAAAATGAAGAGACAGGAAAGCAGAATGCTTCTGAGAAACATAATCAGACAGATGAGAAAGAAATGATGGAACCAGGTTTGAAAAATCAGATAGATCAACATCCTGTCTTCCACACCGAAATAGAGAAGCAGATACAACAATCAACAATCGTTGTCGTCGAAGATAATAAGTCCATCAGGAAAAGTATTGTTTCGCTGTTGTCCGGTTTTAAAAAGGTTCTCGAAGCAGAGGACGGAGAGATGGGTCTGAAAGTAATTCATGAAAATATGCCCGATCTTGTTATCAGTGATGTAAAAATGCCAAAATCGGATGGATATCAACTATGCCGGAAAATAAAAACAGACAGTCATCTCAGCCATATTCCCGTAATTCTGCTGACAGCTCATTCCGGAGACTATGAAAAATTCAGGGGGCTCGAAACCGGCGCTGATGATTACCTGGCCAAACCATTTAACCCCGAATTACTCATGGCCAGAATCAAGAACCTGATTCATGGTCGTTCTGAATTGAAAAAGAAGTTTATGAAAGATATTCTTTTTAATCCGGATGATATTTCAACCACAGATTATGATAAAGAATTTTTACAAAAAGCCCGGGAAATTGTTGAAAAGCATATGTCAAATCCTGAATTCGACAGTAATATACTCATCCGTGAAATGGGCATGAGCAGAACAAGGATGTTTATGAAGCTAAAAGCATTGACCAATCAATCTGCTACTGAGTTCATCCGGACAATCAGGTTACGGAAAGCAGCCAGCCTGTTATTATCTGATAACCTGAACGTATCTGAAACGGCTTACAAAGTCGGATTCAATAACAGGGTTTATTTTTCAAAATGTTTTACAAGCCAGTTCGGTATTTCTCCAAGTGATTATCAGTCAAAGAATAAAACAACCACTTAATATCCCTTCATGTTGCACACAGAACAATTGTTTACACATTTGGAACAATTGTAAATAGCACTTAACATGATTTCTCCGTATTTTTGTAAAGTCTGAAAGATAATATCAATAATCACTTATTTTTGGATTCATGTCAAACTCACGAAGAGATTTTATAAAAAAATCATTGGCCGGAACAGCGGGTATGTCTCTGTCATTGCTATTCAGTAATGAACTACAGGCAAATAGTAACGAGAAGCTAACCGGAATTGGACTTATAACCAATACAGTGAAAAATGAACTCAAAGAAAACTGGAAAAAGACTTTCAGAAAAATAGCTGATACAGGGTATAATTATCTTGAAGGCGGAAGTAATTTCGGAAAATCAACAGAAAAGTTTTTAAAGTTTATTAACAAAATCGGACTAAGATATGTTGCCGGCGGAACGAGTATGCACCCTTTGTCAGAAGATACCGGTGAGTATATTAAATCAGCCCGTGAAATGAATCGGGAATATATTGTCTGTTACTGGCCCTGGCTCGATTCAGCAGAAAACCTGACCAGGGAACAATCACTCAAGGCAGCAGAGAGTCTGAATAAAATCGGTAAAAAATGTAAAGAAAACGGACTGGGATTTGCCTGGCATAATCACGACAAAGAATTCAGGGATATTAACGGTGAAATGGCTTTTGATATTATCATGGACAATACTGACCCTGAATATGTTACCTGCGAAATGGACATTTATTGGGTGAAAAAAGGAAATCAGGACCCTGTACATTATTTTAAAAAATACCCTGGCAGGTTCCATCTTCTTCATGTTAAGGATATGGACAATACCGAAGAAAGAGGGATTGCATGTGTTGGTAATGGTATTATTGATTTCAAAAGAATCTTTGCTCATGCCAAAACAGCAGGCACAAAATATTTTATTGTTGAAAACGAAAAAGCACAAGATGGGATTACATGCATGACTGATAGTTATCATTATTTGTCGAATTTAGAATTTTAAAGAAGGAACTACAAAGAGCATATATAAGGTATAAAAGAGGAGATATGAAGTTGGAAAAGGAACAAACACGGCGGGATTTTTTTAAAAAAATGTCTTTTATGTCAGGCGCTGCAGCATTCATTTCAATGGCGCCCTGGCTTAATTATATTAACCCGGCAAGTGCAAAAGGGAATACCAGTCCTTCGGATAAGGTACGGCTTGCTGTCATTGGTGTAGGAAAAAGAGGAAAAAAACTACTTTTGCATCTCAAAGAAATCACTGATGTTGAAATTGTTGCAGTTTGTGATAATTACAAACCACATCTTGAACGGGCAAAAAAGCTCGCAGGTTCAGATGTAAAGGGATTTCTTGATTATAGAAAAGTGCTTGAATTGAATGATTTAGACGGAATAATCATTGCAACACCTGTATATCTGCATCCTCAAATGACAATTGATGGTTTATCGGCAGGGAAACATGTGTTTTGTGAAAAATCCATGGGCATTACACTTGATGGATGTAAAAAGATGCTCGATGCCCAACAGGAGTCTGGTAAAAATCTGCAAATAGGTCATCAACGGATGTTTGATCTTAAGTATCTCAAAGCTCTGGATATGGTCAAATCCGGTAAGTTTGGGCCCATAACACATATTCGCGCTAACTGGCATTTAAATGCAAGTTGGCGGGTGGATGCTCCACAACATTTAGATGACCAGTTTAACTGGAGAATCAAGAAAAACTACTCTCTCGGATTAATGACCGAACTGGCAAGTCATCAAACCCAGGTTGCCAACTGGTTCCTGGGTGAATTTCCTGAGTCTGTCTCAGGATTTGGCAGCATCAATCACTGGAAAGATGGCAGAGACACTTTTGATAATGTTCATACAGTCTATTCTTATCCAGGGGGAGCACATTTCGAGTTTAGCTCAATACTCAGCAACTGGCATTATGGACTTGAAGAACAAGTAATGGGGCCGAAAGCAACAATGGAACTCGAGACTGGCAAATTTTACCTGCAAAGTCCGCCTCCTGCTCCTGGTATTGAACAGTTAATTACATCCATTGAAAAAGGAATTTTCGAAACCATTCCTGTTGGCGGCGCCAGTTGGATTATTAATACCGGCAGCACACAAAAAGGAGAAATGATAATTGACGAATATCCTTTACCCGATTCAACAGGACTTTCGCTGGAAGCCTTTGCAGAATCAATAAAAAGAGGCAGGCAAATTCCCGATATCCTTGAACAGGGTTATTATGCAAGTGTGACGGCTATTCTCGGACATCAGGCTATGGAAAAAAAGAAAACCTTGAAATTACCTGAGGAGTACAGGATAAGAAAACATTTGTATTCTGAAAAATCATAAAAAATGAACAAATGGGCAACATTTTAATAAAAAATCAGTATAAGGTAGAAAAATTGCAGTGTTAAATTACAAGTTCTCATGAAAGATACAATCATAACAGCAAAAAGAAAAAAATTTGAGATAATATACCTGGCAATATGTTTTACAATGGCCTTCATTTTAAACATTTATGCCATCTCCAGTTATCATACCAGTTGGAATGAGATATTTTCCTCATTGCATTTCGTATTGATTTTAACCCTGGTGTTTTATTTCGTATTTTCAGTTATTCGACTGGTTATTGCCGGTATAAAAAGAATAAGCAGAAAAGTGTAATGTTCATAATAATAAGTAGTAAAGTGTTTTCATAGTTTTATTTAGTTAGTTGGGTTATGGCCCTGGCCTGTTTTTCAGGTCGGGGCCTTTTTATTTTTTTTAAAATCAAGTGATTTTTCAGTTACCGGAATGTTAAAAGAATGTAAAAACAATCATTAATTAATTATAAAAAAGTATGAATGTTTTGTAAATTTGGGGCGGTCAACCAATCATAAAGCATGAAAAACAATCCGTCTCATATTAATGTACTGTTAATTGAAGATAATGAGGACGATATTTATTTTATTCGAAAAGCTTTAAAACGTGAACAGTATAAGGTAGAGGTTATTGAAAATGGCACAGAAGGGTATCAATATCTCCTGGAACCGGCAATAAAACCTGATATCGTATTACTGGATTACCATTTGCCCGGGTATGATGGTATTGAAATACTCCACAAGATTAAGGAAGCGAATATTTTTTATCCATTCATTTTTTTGACGGTCGAAAATACGATAGAGACTGTCAAAGCTGCGATGAAAGCAGGGGCAATGGATTTCATTTCTAAAACCACTGACCTGAAAAAGGAATTACCTGATCTTATTAATAAAGTCTGTTCACTCCACAAAGAACTCATAGAAAAAAGGCAAATTGAAAAACAACTCATTGAAAATGAAACAAAATGGAATTCCCTTATTGCCAATGCCTCTGATATTATTGTTATTATTGACCGAAATTACACCATAACATACCTGAACAAAGTTATTACCAAAGATAAATCACCCGGAGATTATGTGAATCAGTCAATAGAGACTTTCATCGATTTTCAGGATAATGAACAAAGGTTTACAACATTTATTGATCAGGCATTTGAATATGATAAAATAAGTAAAACTGAATGTATTTTAAGTCTTTCAGGCGAACCTGCAAGTTGGTACTCTGTTCGTTTTGGTGTTGTTAAAATGCAAAATACAATTATGGGTTGTTCGGTGTTCATAACAGATATTTCTAATCTAAAAACAGTAGAACAAGAGTTGAGGGTCCGTAACGAACAATATGAAGAAATCAATATTGAAATTACAAAAAGAAACAGGGAAATTCAGGAAATAAACAAAAAACTGCATGAAAACCAAGCCTATCTGAACAGCATATTTCTGGCAGCCCCCATAGGTATTGGTGTGGTTATTAACAGCAAGTTTAACTTCCTGAACGATACCTTTTGCAACATGTTGGGATACAAACGCGATGAATTACTGGATAAGGAGACCTCTTTTCTTTACACCACAAAGGAAGAATATAAAAGGGTTCACAATGAAAAGCATGCTCAGATCAGAAAAGCTGGGATTGGTACCACAGAGACGCAATGGAAAACAAAGGAAGGTAAAATCATCGATATTTTAATCAGTTCATCTCCCATTAATCCAAAAAACACAGAAGATGGACTGACTTTTACTGCTATGGATATCACAGAACGGAAAATGTCTGAAATAGCATTGAGGGAAAGCGAGGAAACCTTCAGAGCCATCGCGGAGAATTCACCAGACATCATATTAAGATTTGATAAAGAGCTTAGACATCTGTACATCTCAAAGACGATTATTAATTTTTTTGATATTCCGGCGCTTCAATATATTGGAAAATCTCATCACGAGCTTGGTTTTAACGAAAACATAGTAACTTTTTGGGAAGAAGGCATTAACAAGGTTTTCAAAACCAAAAATATTGTTGAAAGAATTTTTGAGCACTACAAAAATAATCAAAGAAAGGTTTTTGAAATCCGCTTAATCCCTGAATTTGATATGACAGGAAACGTTCAGAGTGTTCTGGGTATTATGCGTGATATGACTTCCCAAAAGCTTAATGAAGAAGAACTTATTAAAGCAAAAGAAAGAGCGGAGGAAAGTGACCGCTTAAAATCAGCGTTCCTGGCAAATATGTCACACGAAATCAGGACGCCAATGAACGGAATAATTGGTTTCTCTCATCTTTTAGACAGTGATATTGTTACCGCTGAAAAACGAAAGCAATATGCACAGATAATCAGAAAACGCAGTGATGATTTATTACGTATTATCAATGATATTCTTGACATTTCTAAAATAGAGGCCAATCAGGTTGAAATCAAAAAGAAAGACTTTGAGATTGATGAACTTATTGATGAATTATATGATATTTACCAGCAAAAAATTGCAGAAGACCAGGAAAAGCCTGTTGAACTGATTGTAAGTAAAGATTCGGAGATCAACAATCCTGTCATCTGTTCCGATTCCCTCAGAATTAAGCAGATATTGACAAATTTACTTGATAATGCCCTGAAATTTACGCATCAGGGAGAAATTAATTTTGGATATTATCTTCAGGATAATGGTTATGTTATTTTTTATGTACAGGATACCGGAATAGGAATACCTGAAGACCATTTCGATAAAATATTTGATCGTTTCAGGCAATCAGAGGATTCCTTGTCAAGAAAATTCGGCGGAAACGGACTTGGACTTGCTATTTGTAAAGGACTCACCGAGCTGTTGGGTGGCGATATTTATGTTAACTCTGTTGTTAACAAAGGCTCCAGGTTTTATTTTACAATTCCTTTTTCAGAAAGTCTGGCAGGGAAACCTGCAAAAGAACCTGAAAAACATTATAAAAATATTTATCACTGGCCAGGAAAAACAATTCTTATTGTTGAGGATGATATGTATAGCTCAAAATTCCTGAATGCTCTCCTCAAATCAACCAAAGCCTCTATTGTAAATACCGAAACTGGTGAGGAAGCCATAAAATATGTGAAATCAGGTAAAAAAATCGACCTGATTCTTATGGATATCAGACTTCCGGGGATAAACGGTTTAACGGCTACCAGGGAAATAAAAAAAGTAAATAGCAGTATTCCGGTCATTGCTCAAACTGCATTTGCCCTGAATGAAGAACGTGCCAGATGCCTCGAGCATGGCTGTGATGAACATATTTCGAAGCCAATACGTAAAGAATTATTATATAAAACCATTGATAGGTTATTTTCTAAAGTTGATTTTTTGGAGTAATAAAGGACTTTTTTTTTATTTGTCAGAACTGGTAGCTATTTGAAATTCCTGAGTGCTGTTCTTATTTATGACTTTTTGATATATATGTGACATAATTTCTAATGTTGTTAAGTAAGATCATTTACAAAAATTTGAATAACAAAGCCTGGACAATATAAATGAGTCTACTCCTAAAAGGATGATTTTTGTCGAAATCAAGCCTGCCCTCGAAAATAAAATGTCGGGGGCATTTTAAATTTTTGAACCGGAGTTAACTATCTGTTAATGAGGATTCAAAAATTTAAAATAACGACGTGTTTGGCAACAAATGGACTTCTCGGAGTGGACTCATAAATTGCCAGGCTGAATATATAAGAAAGAGATTAAATTTCTTTTACTGATAAATCCTGACCAAAACCACACCATGTGACTGGACAGTTGCAGAAAACTTTTCGTCAAACTGACCTATATTTTCCTGTCGCCAGAGGTCCCTGACAGTGTAAGTTCCGTCAAGTTCAAGGTGATTCCATGTCACTGCAACCTCTTTTGGTTCTTCGGCCAGGTTAAACAATCCAACAGCCATTGATCCGTCAGCCAGGTCTTTTTTCCAGACCTGGTCCTCATCCCTGAGTATGAGTTGAACAGCCTGGTCACCGAGCGGGTCCTGGTTGACAGCAAGCACTTCATCATTAGTCAGCAGGTTCAGGGTAAAATCATCCAGTTTGCTTAAATCACATCCCAGAAGCAAAGGAGCAGCGAGGAGTGACCACAGGCTGATATGGGTATATTGCTCATTGACAGTCAGCCTGGTCGGATGTAATTGCGGTCCCCAGCCGACCCATCCAACAATCAACATGTCAGGGTCGTTCCAGTGACCGGGGCCGGCATATGGAGAACATTTGTCCTGGCTAAAACCAATATCATGCATACTGGCCCAGGTATCAACAATATCGCCGGTTGTGCGCCAGAGATTACCACCAACTTCTTCGCCCCATTTCCACACATCGCCCCATCCATACTGGCATAAACTGTAAACAATGTCACGGTCAATGCTCTTTAAGGCTTTATCCATCAAAATATAAGGCTTCTGAAGTTCTTCCAGGCTATGGTCCTTTGCAATCTGCTCATAAGCGCACCAGTCATATTTCAGATAATCGATTCCCCAACGTGCCCATGTTTGTGCATCCTGGTATTCATGCTGATAACTACCAGGATAGCCACCACACGTTTTTGGGCCGGGAGAAGAATAAATACCCAGTTTCAGCCCTTTTGAATGCACATAGTCTGCTAATTCCTTAAAATCAGGGAACTTATCATTCCCTAATAATTCCCCTTCTGATGTGCGTTCTTCTGCTTCCCACCCGTCATCAATATTGATGTACATCCATCCGTGATCTGCCAGACCTGATGAGACCATATAATCAGCAGTTTCTTTAACTTTGTCTGCCGAGACACTTAAACCCCAGCAATTCCAGCTGTTCCATCCCATAGGAGGTGTCAGACAGATGGTATCTCCTATGATAATTTGAAAATCTTTCTCATCAATACCTTTTGAGTTTTCTGCTTTGAAAATAACTTTATAGGTACCTTCTGTATTAACAGAACCGGTAATTATGCCCTTTTCGATATCCAGTGTCAGGTTTTCGGGAAGGGCTTCTACGGAAAAGGTCATGGGGCGGTCGCCAGTAGCAGGAATTCTATACATAAAAGGAGCACCTGGCCTGGCTGCAAACAAGTCCGGCCCGTTAATTCGCGGCTTGGCGGGAGCTATTGGTGTTAAAATGTATGGTATCTCCTGTGAAACATTGATATCACGGACAGCGCCTTTCTGTTGAAATGAATACCGTACAATATGCATATCCGAAATATCAATTTCTGAAGTAAATGATATTTCAGCGGTTTCCCCGGGTTTTAATATTATTTCCTCTTCTTGAGTAAAAACAACGTCTTCATTTTTTGATTTTATAACCTCTATGAAAAAGATACCGTCTAAACTTATATTGTTACTCCTGTTTTTAAGGGTAACCGGCTTGGAGATAACAGGTGATTCTTTGAGATTATAAGGTGATGAAACAATATCAATTTTTAATACATCTTTGATATCCTTCATACTGACGGATGGTGAAGACTCATATAAACCACCACCACCGCCGTGATCATGTACCCTGACTGCAATGACATTTTCCTTATCCCATTTAATACGTTTATCCTTTACAGATAAGGTATATAATCTGTCGTAACGATATGCCTCCGGATCGCCGGTAAAATTACCAATGTCATTTCTTTTCGCATACGGTATCGTTTTACCGTTTTGTCCAATAAGAAAACCATTCAGAAAAGTCTGTTCTGTATCGTCTACTTTCCCGATATGAAACTGAATGCTGTCTTTCAGATAGGCATTCCTTTTGAGGGCTGAGGGAATCTTAATTGTTGTCCTGTACCAGGCATATCCGTCGTAATCCGGAAAACCCTTTTTTTCCCAAATCCGGTTAACTTCAATTTCCTGCCAGTCCGAAGCATCAAAATCAGGAGATTTCCAGTCAGGATTATCTCCCTGTTTGAATTTCCAGGCTTTAGCCAGGTCCAACTCACGGGGTACTGATAAATCAGGTCCTTTTTTACAACTAGTAATGATATAAAGCATAAAAAGCAGAGAGAAAATAAAAATAGAACGTTTCATCTTGTGGAGTTTTAGGGGTTAATATATTTTTAACCTCATAAAAATAGTCCTTATTGATTTGGATCAAAAACCATTTAAGCAATTTTTTTTATTTTTTAAAACCTCTGGCTTATATTGCTTTATTTTTAAATTAAAATAGTTATATTTCGTTTTTTTTATCGGTTAAATTTAGAGTATTTTCGCCGGTAATTCTTTGAAAATATTTATATTAATTAATAATATTTTTAGTCAATGAAAAAATTATTTTTATTTCTGATCAGTCTCATATTTATTTTTAGTATTCACCATTTGAATCTCCTGTCACAGGATACCATTAATAATTGGGAGAATCCGCTTGTTGTTGGCATTAACAAAGAACCGCCACATGTCACTCTTATTCCATATCATACTAAAGAGGCGGCTTTGTCAGACATACCATCAAATTCTGCTTTTTATAAGTCTTTAAACGGGATATGGAAATTTAAATGGGTAGCGAAACACACACAGGCACCGGGAAGTTTTCATGGTGTAGAATTTGATGCAGGTGGCTGGGATGATATTGATGTACCTTCAAACTGGCAGTTAAAAGGCTACGGTACA
>CAZVTW010000037.1:0-23484 GCA_964629805.1 uncultured Bacteroidales bacterium
AAGAAGACAAAGATGGCAATGTATGTTTCTGGGTGCCAATATATAAAAAAAGGCTCTACAATGCCTTTTATCCCTACTCTAACGGAGAAAGTGAGACGATCTCGAGAAACATGTTTGCCAATGATTATTTAACCCCGGATAATAAAATAAATTTTGCACCCCTTATAGAAAAATATAAGACCCATATAAAGCTACGCAGCTTCAGACCATTTCGGGAAAAAGATGAAAAAGGGAACTACAAATCTATAAAAGAAGCTGCCATGATATACAGTTTTGAGACATTTATCAGCATTTTTATCCAGGAAATTGAAGGAAAAAGTTACAGGGAAGCCACAGTTAGCCTTGGCAACAGCGATTTGATAATCAATGTAAAAGGACATGAATATTTTATAGAGACAAAAAAGTATTACAGCCCCTCTGAATTTGAAAAAGGCAAAAAGCAGTTGGTATATTATTGCAGCAGGGCAAATATCACAGAAGGGATATATATTGTTTTTATTGACAACTCAGTACAATCAGAAAGGATAAAAGAGGGAGCAGAGCAAATAGATAATATCAGTATTAAAACATTTCTCATTTTTTATGATGAAGAGAAGGATTTTTAGTATCTTAATTCTTATTTTCTTGTATTTTTTGGCAGAAACTATTATTTACAACGCTGCCGGGTGCAAGCACGCCGGCAGGTTTAGCGCTCAAACCCAAAAAGGTTGAAAAATGTTATTCTGTTCCGGCTTGTCCGGTTTAGGTTAATCACTTATTTCATCTTCCCTTACATTAATATTTTCAAGAAGCAACATACTGCTGGTAACCGGGTATATTTCTATCTGTAAATCCATAATTATTATTTATTCTGAAATAATCAAAATAAGAACTCGTCAACAGAAAAATCATAAAAGAATAACGCACTACTTCACCAGTGCTTCATAGAGCACCTCAACAGGATGTTTGGCAGTTCGTCCTGTCCCGTCTTTTATCTGGTGCCGGCAACTGGTTCCCGGAGCAGCTATGATGACATCCTGGTCCGTCTTTCGCACTTCGGGGAACAAGACGAGTTCACCAACTTTCATGGACACATCGTAATGCTCTTTTTCATAACCAAATGATCCGGCCATTCCACAACATCCTGACGGGATTTCACTCACCTTATAATTCTCCGGAAATGAAAGAATTGTCATTGTCGGGCTGGTTGAAGCAATGGCTTTTTGCTGACAATGTCCGTGTAGTTTAATTGTTTTGTATTCTTTGGTAAATAAATCCTTCTTTAAATTACCGGCCTGTATCTCTCTTGCCAAAAATTCTTCTATTGTCAGAGCATTCTGAGCAAGTTTTTCAGCATCTTCCTTGAGTTTTGTACCAGCAAGCTCCGGGTATTCGTCCCTGAAAGCTAGAATAGCAGATGGTTCAATACCAATGAGCGGTGTTTCTTGTGTGATAATATCTTTTAGCAGCAAAATATTCGAAATTGCGATATGTTTTGCTGAACGCAACATTCCTTTGGAAAGAAAAGTCCGGCCACTCTCTTTATGCTTTGGTATTTTGACGTCATACCCCAGTTTTGTAAGCAACAGTATGGTTTTTATTCCTATCTCCGTATCATTGAAATTGGTGAATTCATCATTGAACAAAAAAATTGTTCTGTCAGTTTTACCATTCAGTTTTTGCTTAGTGAACCATTTTGTTAAAGTAGTTTTGTACAAGAGTGGCATTGATCTTTCCGGGGCAAAACCAATTGTTCTTTTGATAATCCCCGAAACGGTTTTATTCCCCATAAAAAAATTCATTATTCCCGGAAATGTTGAGCCAAGCTTGTTTATTCTTGTTATATAAGCAATAAGTCTGGTTCGTAAAGGGATGCCATGTGCATCATAATAATGCTGAAGAAACTCAGCCTTAAGTTTGGCCACATCAACACCTGAAGGACATTCTGATTTACATGCCTTACAGGACAGGCACAATTCCATGACCTCATATATTTCTTTATGGTCAAATGGATTTTGTTTGGGAGAATGAGTCAGGAACTGGCGGAGAATATTTGCCCTTGCACGGGTTGAATCTTTTTCATTACGGGTTGCCATGAAGCTTGGGCACATTGTTCCGCCAATAATCTCACTTTTACGGCAATCACCGGAGCCGGTACATCTCTCAGACGCCCTGACAACACCTTTTTCTGAAGAAAAATCAAAGACTGTGTCAATGTCACGGGTTCCTTTACCAACCTGGTATCGCAATCCGGAAGTCATTGGAGGTGTGTCGGTAATTTTCCCGGGATTAAAAATATTATCAGGGTCCCAGGCCTTTTTGATCTCTTTAAGAAGCTGATAATTTTTATCACCAATCATCAGGGGTATGAATTCGCCGCGCAGTCTGCCGTCGCCATGTTCACCGCTTAAGGAGCCGCGGTATGTTTTCACCAGCTTTGCAACTTCAAGTCCCAGATTATAAAAAAGGTCAACTTCTTCTTGTTCTTTGAGGTTCATCATTGGCCGCAGGTGCAACTCCCCTGAGCCAACATGTGCATAAAACACACAGGTTGTGATGTGGTATTTCTTCAGAATTTTTTGAAAATCAGAAACATAATCCGGCAATACCTCAACTTTTACCGAAGTGTCCTCAATAACCGTTGTGCTTTTTTTATCCCCCGGAACATTTGACAATAAGCCCAGGCCTGCTTTTCGTAGAGCCCAGACTTTAGGTATGTCATCACCGGTAATAACCGGGAAATGATAACCATAACCGGCTGATTTCATTTCTTTTTCCATTTCAGCGGCAATTTGCCGGATTTCTTCCATTGTATCGCGGGCAAACTCAATCATGAGCATGGCTTTAGGGTCCCCCTGGATAAAAAACCGGTATTTCTGATATTGAATACTGTCTTTCGTACAGTTCATAACAATATCATCCATCAGCTCTACAGCTCCGGGTTTATATTTCAGGGCAATAATATTAGCCCGGAGCGCATCGTCCAGGCTGTTGAAATGTGCGCATATGAGGGCTGTATTTTGTGGGGGAAGGTCTACAAGATTCAGTTTAATACCAGTTATGAAACACAATGTACCTTCTGAACCTGAAATTAATTGACACATATTGAATGGTTCACCTTTCGGGTTAAAAGGTTCGCTTTCAAGCATGACATCAAGGGCATACCCTGTATTTCTCCGTGGATTGGCCGGATCAGGAAACTCCTTCTTAATTTCTGACTGGTTAGCCGGTTCTGATAAAAGCCTATGCAGGTGTTGATAGATTTCACCTTCAAGTGTATTGAGCGAACATTTTTCTTCCAGCTCTTTCTTTGTCAATGGTTTAAAAGTTACTTCAGAACCATCGCTTAATACGGCCTCTATCTCAAGTGTATGTTCCCTGGTACTTCCATATATGACAGAATGTGATCCGCATGAATTATTCCCAACCATACCGCCAATCCTGCATCTGTTAGATGTAGACGTTTCCGGGGCAAAAAACAGTCCGTGCGGTTTGAGATACATATTTAACTCATCAAGGTTAACGCCCGGCTCTATTCGTACCCATTTCTCCTCTTTGTTGAGTTCAATGATGCGGTTCATGTATTTTGATATGTCCAGGACAATTCCGGGGCCGACAACCTGTCCGGCCAGTGAAGTTCCGGCAGCACGCGGAATGACAGATGTTTTGTGTTTTTTTGCAAAAGAAACAGCCAGTTTTATGTCCTCAGTATTTTCAGAGATAATGACAGCAACAGGCGCTTCCTGGTAAGCTGAAGCATCTGTGGAATAGAGTATGCGGGTGGTCTCATCCACATAGATTTCACCGGAAAAAGTATCTTTAATCTCAATGAGCGCTTTTTGTATTTTCTGCATATTCACTTTATTTTTTCGCTTGGCAGGCACAAAAATAGACAAATGCGTTAAAAGCATGCAGAAATTTTTATGGAATTTTTATCATGCTGCATGTATGAGCCCCATACTAATTTGCAGTCATTCCATACGTAGTGAGAAATTTCAATACACATTGTTTGATCAATTCAATTTTTACCGGAAAAACCTTGTATTATTTTATGGAAAAAATCAGTTTTCTTCATCATACATATAAAATCCTTATCAAAAAATTCCCTTTTTTCATGAGGAAATATTTTATAACTTTAAAAAAATAAAAATTTAATGCTTTATGAAAACAAAAAGTAACATATTAAATCAAAAGATTCTTTTCACTCTTTTGTTATGCGCGATTTTATTGGCAGGCGCATGTAAAACAACTTTAAAAAAAACAGATGAAGGCGCTTCACAGCAATATCAACCTGCCAAACGAAGTAAAGAAATGGTATCTGCTGAAGTTAAATCAATGGCAGCAGAGGATGAATATGCCAAAGTACTCACCAGGGAAGGTGAAATTGAACCCGGAGAGCCAGGTTTCAACACCGAAGAATATGATAAAATAGTTGAGAATAACTTTGTCAGTCCCAAAGTGAATCCCTTATCAACTTTTTCCGTTGATGTTGACCGTGCTTCATACGCTAATGTCAGACGTTTTCTTAATAATAGTCAGATGCCACCGCCGGATGCAGTCAGGATAGAAGAGTTGATAAACTATTTCGAATATGATTATCCAGGCCCGGATGATGAACATCCCTTTTCAGTGCAAACGGAACTCAACAAATGCCCCTGGAATAATCAACATGATCTGCTGCTGATTGGTCTGCAGGGTAAAATTGTCAAAACAGAAAATCTTCCTTCTTCTAACCTGGTTTTTTTGCTGGATGTTTCAGGATCAATGAATGCTCCTAATAAGCTGCCATTACTAAAAAGCGCATTTAAGGTGTTGCTTGATAATCTGCGTCCTTCAGACAGGGTAGCCATTGTTGTCTATGCCGGCGCTGCCGGTGTAGTGCTTGAATCTACTCCTTGCAACAAAAAGGAAAAGATTAACTCTGCGATGGAGCAATTGGAAGCGGGTGGATCAACAGCCGGTGGAGCTGGGATAGAACTGGCTTACAAAATCGCCAGGGAACATTTTATTCCTGAAGGAAACAATCGCGTTATCCTGGCTACTGACGGTGACTTCAATGTTGGGCAAAGCAGTGATGCAGCTCTGGAAAGAATGATAGAAAAAAAACGCGGGGATGGCATATTCCTGACAATATTGGGTTTTGGCATGGGAAACTATAAAGATTCAAAAATGGAAAAACTTTCCAATGCCGGCAATGGTAATTATGCATACATTGACAACATTCTTGAAGCGAAAAAGACACTTGGAAAAGAGATTTGGGGAACCTTATACACCATTGCCAAGGATGTAAAAATACAGATTGAATTCAATCCTGCACAGGTCAAAGCATACAGGCTTATAGGATATGAAAACCGGATACTCAGAAGTGAAGACTTTAATGATGACACCAAAGACGCCGGGGATATTGGTTCAGGACACACCGTAACAGCCCTTTATGAGCTTATTCCTGCCGGTTCGGATGAAAAAATACCAGGTGTTGATGAACTGGAATACCAGACACAAAAGGTTGTGGACAGCGATAACCTGATGACCCTGAAACTCCGGTATAAACAACCGGATCAGGACAATAGCAAATTGATTACCAAACGGGTAACACCAGGGGAAATAAAGCCTGAAACCCAGTCTCAAAATTTTACTTTTGCATCTTCAGTGGCTGAATTTGGACTTCTACTCCGTGATTCACAATATAAAGGAAATGCCTCATTCGAAAATGTTCTTCAGCGGGCCAAAAAGGCAAAAGGTGATGATGAAGAAGGATACAGGGCCGAATTTATCAGACTCACAGAGATGGCAAAAATGCTACACCCCGGAGAGAAGTAGATGTACAGCATCCTTCTGCTTTCAGACATAAATTTGTATTTTTCGAATTTATGAGTATACTCCTAAAAGAATGATTTCCATTGACCTTCGGCCAATGGAAGGTCATGGTTTCGCACCTGCAATTGAATTAAGGGAATGATTTTTTTGGATACGGAGTGAAGATTGAACTATTGACGACCAATCAGTTATCTTTCACCATTCAGGGTCAGATGCTTTGACGCTTACATGTCCGCCAGGATATGTAAGCGTCATGAGGAAAAGGGAAATTATCACAATGTAAACCGAAATGAAATGACCGATATTCATTACCTTTCATATCATATCAAACCCGAAGGTCAACATCACATCCCGATAATCTTAAATTCAGTTCGCCTGTTTTGCTGGTGCTGCTCTTCTGTGCAGTCTGTCCCGTCATCACAGTGATTGAGCAATTGTTCTTCACCATATCCTTTAGATGTGATACGGCGCCTGTCTATGCCATTTTGAATAATATAGCTGGTAGCTGCTTTGGCGCGTGCATTGGAGAGGCGCTTATTGTACAACCGGTTCCCCCTGCTGTCCGTGTGAGAGCTGAGTTCTATTGTCATATCAGGGTTTTGTTCCAGGAGTTCAACAAGCCTGTCGAGTTCTTTAGCAGCATCTTTGCGGATATGTGATTTGTTGTAATCATAATAAATATTATTAATGGCAATAGATTTATTTACCTCAAGCTTATCAAGATACACATCCTGGGTTATTTCGGTATTTTCCTGTACATGTTCAAATGAGACACGCGTTACCGAACCAAAATACCCTGACTTTTTGGCATTGCAGTCATATGCTATTGCTTTATCAATGTGGAATTCAAATGAACCGTCTTTTGCTGACCGGCAACTGTCTATTAAGATTTTATCAATTGTTTTGAGATAGACTCTTGCCCCGGGAATGAATTCACCGGATTCTTTGTCAAGGGTTTTTCCTGTGAGTTTATATGTTGGTCTGTGAAAAGAAATCATAACATCAGAGATTTCTTTTTTTGCAGACGAACTGGTTAGATCAATTTCTGTTGACATTGAAGTGCCATAATAACCTGAGACAACCTGGTATGTTTGCCCGGGCTCAAGGTACACAGCAAACGATCCGTCTTTTAGCATATCAACTTCTTTTATCGTGTCATTAGCTGTGTTTGTTATGCACATTGTAATGCCAGGCAATGGTTTATTACTCTCTGCATCAAGTATTTTTCCGGAAATCAGTGTCGGTTCGTTTTTTAGAAACCGTACATAGTAAATATCATCATCGCCTTTACCGCCAGGCCTGTTTGAGGCAAAGTATCCATGAACCTTGTCCTGGTCTATTGTTATCGAGAAATCATCAAACCTTGTATTAACAGGATAGCCCAGGTTTTTTGGTGACGTATATTTTTTCCCGGCTTTTTTGCATTCAAAAATATCCAGTCCGCCCAGGCCGGGATGCCCGTCAGAAGCAATGTACAGGGTGCCGTCGGGATGGATACAGGGGAACAGTTCATCGCCGGGTGTGTTAATTTCAGTGCCGCAATTCACCGGTAAACCAAGGCTGTCACCATAAATTTCACAGTAGTACAGGTCACTTCCGCCATAGCCCCCGGGCATGTTCGAAACAAAATACAGTTGTTCACTCCCTGGTGAGATAGCCGGGTGACCAACAGACCACGCTTCGTTGTTGACAGAGACAGACGTGATATTACCCCGGTCTCTTCCTCTTACCTTCAGTTTAAAGAGCGCCAGGTGCAAAGTTCCGTCATTGCTCAATTTTTTATGCTTGTTCTGGTAGTTGTCGCGGGTAAAATACATGTACCTGTCATCTTCGGCAAAGCAAACAGCGCCTTCGTGGAATTTTGTGTTTACACCGTCAATGAACTGCCTGGGTCTGCCGAGATTTTTCCCAAATTTAATTCGGGAATAATATAAATCCAGGAATAACTGATTGTTCCACTGATATTTTTTATGAGATTCGTTGTCCATGTGCCCTGACGAAGCAAAAACGAGGTATTTCTGTTTATAAAATGCCGGTGCAAAATCCGAATGAGGGGTATTGACAGAAGCCGGAGAAATATAAAACCATGACGAGTCTTTTTTCAGATCATTGATAAATGCTTTTACATCCCGGGAAGCGCCATCATTATTATCCGTCAGAGCTAAGTATTCGGTGTACCTCTGTTCTGCTTCTATATACTTCCCGGCCGACCTTAACACTCTGGAATAATTAAACAGGTCGCTTGCATTTGTATCGCAGGCAGCGAGGAGCTGTGTATACATCTCAACAGCCTGTTCCGGTTGGTCTGTGAGCCTGTATGATTCAGCTAATTGACGGTAAACATGGATATTGGATGAGTCCTTTTTTATTGCTTTTTCGTAGCATGGTATCGCATCATGAAAAGCAAGACTCTCAAAATAATAATCAGCCTTTTTTATCAGCAATTTTTGTGCAGTAACCTGAAAAACAGGCATACAAAGCAATATAAATATGATGTATTTTTTTGACATAATGGTTTCGTTTAATCGTTAAAAATATCGCGGAGACAAAATTTTGTCTATCCCTGAATCTAATTCGTAAATAATACCGATTTCATGTGTACCTGCATTGTAACGTCTAATCTCCCCGAGGGAGTAATCATATGAGTATGCAAGCCTGAATTTATTATTGAGTTGCACCTGCATGAATGGTGTTACACAATCATGTAAACGGTAGTTAAAACCCAGCCAGAGTTTATCTTTGAACACAGTGTGAAAACCGATATCAAAAACAGCCGGCGCCCCGTATACAAAACGTCCCAGGAAAGTGGGTTTTAGTACCAGGCTATATTTTTCAACATACAAAACATACCCGCCTGATATCAGCAGGTGTCTTTCTTCAATAGGCAGCAATGTTCCTGACGAGTTCCCTTCATAAATATTGACTGTTTTCACCAGCTCGGGAATGGAGATACCGGCATAAAAATTATGGCCATAATAAAAAGCGCCGAAACTGAAAGCCGGCAACAGGCTGCTTTCCTGGTCATGGCTAAATACCGGGTCCTGAACTGTTGACAGATTTGACAGGTTGACCATATAGTATTTAAACCCACCACGCAAACCCAGGCTGATTTTTGATTTGGAGGCCACATTGAAACTATATGAATAATCGGCATAAAAAGCAGAATGGTTGACCGGCCCTGCAACATCATTCATCACAGAAAAGCTTAAGCCGGATTTTAAAAAAGGTAATGGCTTAATAAAAGTGACCAGGTTGGTAACCGGGGCGCCTTCAAAATTCATCCATTGAATCCTGGACTGGGCCATAGCTGTTGTTTTATTGCTTGTAGCTGCATAAGCCGGGTTGATAATGGAAGGATTAAACATGTACAAACTGTACAACGGATATTGTTGCGCTGATAATTTCCCGGACAGAACAGCCAGTAAAAGGAATACAGTGATAATAATACAGTTCTTTTTCATTGTTTCGATTTTTAATATGAGTTTTCTGAAGGATTAAATTAACGGGCTTTAAGATAAATATAACCTTTAACGGGATTTTGTTTTTTATGATAAAACAGCAGATAGTAATAAGTTCCGTCGGGCAGGTTGGTTCTACCGTTCCTGCTTTTTCCCTGCCAGGAATTGTCATAATTTGATTTGCGGAAAACCTCAGTGCCCCATCTGTTGAAGATGATAATCCTGTTATCAGGATATTCTTCGAGATGTTCGAATGCCAAATAGTCGTTTATGCCATCATTGTTTGGTGAAAGCGCTTTTTCGGCAAATAAAAAGTTGGTAACAGATTCAACTGAAATCCTGATTGTTTGCCTGGAGCAATTTCCATCATAATCACAAATATCAACTGTTACGCTGTCTTCACCGGAAAAACCGGGTACATTGCCATAGTCAAAAATGATATTTCCAAGACTGTCTGAATACACTTCACCGCCGGACCCCGGGGGAGTAACAATGGTTATATTTGTGTCATCAATATCATCTTCGGGATCATCAAACAAATCTGAAATATCAACAGGAATTACAGTTGCCTGGTTTGTCGGGACAACTGTTGAGTCCGAAATAAGTTTGGGCGGATCAGGAACAGGATGGACTGTAATAAGGACCCTGGCCTGATCACATTGACTGAGGTGATCACAAGCCTTGTATATAAAATAATCTTCACCGTAAAAATCATTGTCCGGTAGATAGACATATCCGTTGTCAACAATTTCAAGACTTCCATATCCAACACCATCAACAACAGATACTGATGAGGTATCAAATTTTTCGTCCCGGTCATTTGAAAGCAAGTGCTCAACAGGGATGTACAATTCAGTATCTTCCTCTGTTTCCAGTGTATCATTTAGTGCAACCGGCGGTTTATTCTTAATGACTGAGACAGAGACTAGGGCTTCATCACACAAATTCTGTTTATCACATATGGAATATGAAAAGCTGTCATCACCTGTAAAGCCGGATTCTGAAACATATGAGACAGAACCATTATCTAAAACCAGAATTTTACCATGTTGCGGCCCTGTTATGACAGAAAGGCTGCTCATATCAAGCTCATCCTCTACATCAAGGTCATTATCAGCGGGTGTCATCCTGGTCAGGATATCACTTTCTGCAACATAGCTGTCATCGTTTGCCACAGGCGGATCATTCACTGCCTGAAAATTCACTGATACGGTTGCTGTGTCTCTTAAACCTGATTCAGCGTGCAGAACATAGATAAAAAAGTCAGTGGTTGTGTTATTTTCATTTGGAATGTAATAAAAAGCACCTTTGTTATCAGTCAGTTCGAGCTGACCATATTGGGGATTCATGTGCACGGAAACATAAGAAGTATCCTCAACAGGGACTGTATCATTTTTTCCGAAGTTTTCGTTTAAACTCATGTCTTCACGCAGGACGAAATTGTCATCCATAGCAACCGGTGGTTCAGCCGGCAGCACAAAAATCAACACTCTTCCTGTTCCTGTTTTGCCCTGATAATCGGAGATAAGATATAAAAGAGAGTCTTTACCGGTGAAGCCCATATCAGGTTTATACCACATCCTGCCGCCATTCAGCAACTTCATTTCTCCGTGATGCGGTATTTGGCCGGTTATGACAGAGGAAGTATCCATATTATTTTCAACATCATAATCATTGATCAACACATTGAAATCAACTGCATGACCCTGTCTCGTATAAACAGTGTCAGTCAATGCAAATGGTGGATCTTCAACACTTTCTGTGTGAATTGTTACAAGCGCAGTATCAGTGAGACCTGATTGCGCATGAAGGACATACAGGAAACTGTCAGTACCGAAATAATGCTCGTCCGGATGATAGGTGCATTTTCCTTTTACGTTATTTGTGTCAAGCATGCCAAACAGTGGTTCTGACAAGAGAGAGATGTAAGCGGTATCACCGGCTGGTATGGTATCATTTTCCAAAATATCAAAATCAACATAATGATCCTCTGTTGTGAAAATATCATCATCCACAGCGACAGGCTTTACCGGTGGCAGTATCTCAATAAAAACCATTGCTTTTGCCGTAAGACCACTTGTATCCGATACCTTGTATGTCAGCGAGTCTTTTCCAATGAAATTCATGTCAGGTTCGTATAGAAGCACGCCGGATTCCCCGGAAATAATATCACCATGTTCCGGCGCTGTGAAAACCGAAAGTGAACTTGTATCAATGTCATCGTCATAATCAAAATCATTTTCCAGGACATCGCAGTTGATAATATGGAACGGGTAGGCTGAATAATAATCATCGTTTGCAATAATTGTATCACCAACATTGATGACTGTTATATAAACCCGTGCCGTGTCAGTTAGGCCCGATTCGGTAATCACGTAATAATCAAAAGTGTCAACACCAAAATAGTGGTCATCAGGTTGATATGTAAATGATACACTGTCAGAATCCGTAGTAACCACCCCATGATGAGGTTCTTTGAACATGTGTAAATATGATTCTTCGTTTGCCGGCAGGGTATCATTCTTTAAGACTGAAACCGAAATCAATGAATCTTCATGTAAAGTGACAGAATCATTTATTGCTGTTGGTTTTTCCGGTTCCACAATGTGAATAATGACTTTTGCTGTGTCTTTGAGCCCTGGTTCGTCTTCAATACCATATTTCAGTGAATCAATTCCTGTAAAATTCTCAAATGGTTTTATAAAAAGGGAATAATCGGGCATTAATTCAACATTGATATTCTGAGGAGGAGTAAGTATTTGTGTTTTTCCGATTAACATATTGTTGTCTACATCATAATCATTTGCCAAAATATCTTTTTCAACAGATAAGTTCATGACAATTTCAACCGTATCATTCAGGGCAACAGGCTTGTCATTTACAGGTGTCACTGTAATATTCACCCGGGCGCTATCCTCAAGGCCCACCGGATCAATGAGGTTGTAATGAAATATATCTTCACCGTAAAAATTTGTATCCGGCTGATAGATAAAGTGTCCGGGTTCTTTAAGTATCAATGTTCCAAATTCGGGAGAAGTAGTGACTCGAAAGGAAGGTTGGTTTCCGGAGAATATTGTGTCATTATCTCTAACACTGATACTGATAGGTGTATCTTCCGTTGTTTCTGCATGATCATCTTTTGCCTGTGGATCAAAAATTGTTTTCAGGACATTAAATATGACATATGCTGAGTCTGAAAGTCCTTCGGAGTCATAAATTTTATAGATGCATTCATCATCCCCGATAAACCCGCTGTCCGGTTGATACAGGATTCTGTCAGTTTCAAAATCAATACTCACATTGCCGTGTGATGCAGGATGCAGGATGGTGGTAACAGAGGAATCTATATCATTGTCCGGGTCTGTGTCGTTCAGGAGGTATAATGCATACATTGGTTTATTCTGCAATACATTGACCGTATCATTGTTTGCATCCGGCTGATCAGGTACATCACTGACGATGAAATACACTCTGGCTGTATCGCTTAAACCTGCCGGATCATGGTATACATAACTCATGACATCTGTACCTGAAAAATCTTTGGCGGGAATATAAACAAACTTATCTGAATTTAGTCTGCCTAACTGTTCATCAAATGTAAACCATTCTCTTAAATCACCATTACCAGGTTTGGCTGAAACAAGAATGTATGGTCTGTTCCCTGTAAAAACAGTGTCATTGTGAGTTACCGTGAACCGGGCTTCCTCATCTTCATTCAGACGAACTGTATCATTCATGGCGACCGGCGCCGGGATATCATCAGTGATGAATATTTTAACGTTTGCTTTGTCTCTCAAACCATTTGTATCAGCAACTGAGTATTGAAAATGAAACCAGCCTGAGAAATCTTCCCCGGGTGTGAGAAGTAATTTCCCTTTCCTGTAAATTGATATTTCGCAACTGTCTTCCTGTGAGACGATTTTTACAGAAGAAGAATCCAGGTCATTGTCAATATCATGGTCATTAAGTAACACTTCCACAAAAGTGGGTGTGTTCATAAAGATCATTGCGCTGTCGTCCAGGGCAACAGGCGAATCGGGCGTATTAATAACACGTATTTCAATTGTTGCCGTATCAACCTGGCCAACATGGTCTGTCAGGGTATATAAAAACTGTTCTGTTCCGAAATAGTCAGGTGCAGGGTCATAGGTAAATACGCCTTTTTCATCTCCTGCTGTTAATTCTCCATTTTGCGGGAAAGATATAATTTCTGCCTGGCATGTCGGGAAATGCAGTATCCTGTCGTTTGTCAGGATGTTAAATGTAATGTCGGAGCCTTCATTCGTGCTGAACTTATCATCACGTGCATCAGGCATTGGGATGTCATTTGTAACATCTATGCTTACGATGCCGGTATCCTTCAAACCTGTCATGTCCGAAATTTCATACCTGAATTCGTCTTTCCCCAAAAAGTCGCCTGGTGATATATAGGATATGACTCCATCATCAATTCCCTGGATTTTCCCTGTAGAAGGGTTCAATATGACCCGTAAAGAGCCATTATTCAGGTTTTCGTCAACATCATAATCATTAAGCAAAACAAAACAAGAAGTCATTCTGCCAGGCAGACTCAGAATGATATCATCTTTGGCAACCGGCGGATCTTCGACATTAACTATTGTCAAATGCACCTGAGCGATATCAGAATTTCCCTGTTCATCAGAAATTTTATAGCTGAGTATATCCACTCCTGAAAAATCTTTTTCAGGATAATAGTAAAATTCACTCTCCCCGGACATTTCTATTGTCCCGTGATTTGGTTTGTCAGTCACTCTGAATGATTGGGGATCAATGTCATCATCCGCGTCAGAATCATTTTCAAGAGGCTTAACGTGAAACTTTTCATCTTCAAGAAGAACAACAGAATCATTCACTGCGTCAGGCGGGTAATGAACAGGTATTATTTCAATAATGACTTCTGCAGAAGCACATTCAACAGGCGTACCCCGGTCACATACCTTATAAACAAATCGGTCTTCACCGTTGTAGTTTTGTTCTGGCACATAGTTGAACGTCCCGTCCGGATGAAATATAATTTCTCCGTTCGATGTTTCCGACATCAGTTCAGTATCAAAACCAAGCGCTTCATAATCCAGGTCATTCCTGAAAACACTTTCCGCAAGAAGTGTATCATCTTCATAGATTGTATATAAATCTAATTTTGCAACAGGTGTCGGATCATTTACAGTGTCAACGTAAAAGTAAACAGTTGCTTCATCGCATGTAGCAGGTTCCCCGTTATCACATACCTGGTAATCGCAACTGTCGATCCCGTAAAAGCCAGGGAATGGGGTATATATAAATTTTCCGCTCTCACGGATACTTATTTTTCCGTGTTTTGGGGATTGCCCTGTAATATAGGAATAAATAAGAACCTGACCATCAGGATCGTAATCATTCAGATTAAGCAGTTCTACGATTTGCTTGTCTTCAGGGACATGAAAAGTGTCATTTTGTGCAACGACCTGTTGATTATAGGGGAAAATATAATTCTGTTTCAGCGCTGTATCCAAACAACCTGATTCGTTTTCAGCGATTAAAGAAACATCATATTTTTTATCTGTGCCATCGCCCTGAAATGTATGAACCGGATGTTGATGGCCGGAAAATTCACCATCGCCAAAATCCCATGTCCAGGCTTCCAGGGCCTCATCAGAAACTGTTTTGTCTATAAAATGTGACTGAAGCGTATTACTTCCTGAGACTGGCTGTGCTTCAAAATCAGCTTTGATTGAATTAACATCAATGTATTTTGTGATGGTGTCCCAACAACCATCTTTATTACTGACTTTAAGATGAACATCATACCTGTTATCATCTCCGCTAAACCGGTGTGAAGGATTTTGAGCTACAGATGTATGTCCGTCACCGAAATCCCATTCCCAGCTGTCTATTTCATCGTCCGTATCAGTGTTGTCAGTAAAAATAACCACTTCCCACGGACAAATATAATCATTTGATATGTTAAAATCAGTTGAGGTTGTGGATTTGAAAACGCTGATATACAGTGGTTTGTTAAGGGTTGAGTTGCAGCCTCTTGTTGTGGTGGCAGTAAGCGTTACATCATAATCACCATAATTATCATATGTAATGGTCGGATGTTCCTCAGTTGATGTCTGCCCCTGGCCAAAGGTCCAGTAAAATGATTCAATCTCCGATTCCACAGGTGAGGCCTGAAGTGTTGTGAGATTTGTAAAGGTCACCTCATTTTTTTCGCATAAGTTGTTTGTTTGCGCTGTAAAATCCACCTGGGGAGCTTCAGCTACTGTTATTGGCTGTCCGTCATAGCCAAATTCACAGCCGCTCTGATCAATCAGGCTTATTTTTGGTGTATAAAACCATGAACTTGTATAGGTATGTGTTGGCGAAAAATCATCGGATAAAACACTTCCGTCGCCAAAATCCCATTTAATGCTTTGTACGTCAGAGGTTGTGGCAGTGAACTGTACTTCAAATGGTATACATCCGTTTGCCCCGTCAGTGGATATTGAACCAACCGGCCCCTCAACATGGATAAAGTCAGGTTTGGTGATGCTGCGTTGACAACCGGTTGAACTGGTAACGGTCAGTGTGACATCCCAATCACCGGGCGGATATTTGTATGAGGGTTCGGCAAGGTTTGAAACAGCGCCGGTCCCAAAATCATACTCCCAGGCAACAATATCAGAAGAAGACTGGTTGTAAAAATCTACCGGCGGGGCCATACTGGCACATCCCAGGTCTGTTTCCGAGACATCAAAATCAGCTACCGGTTCAATAATTTCTATTTCATGACCCGGGGCATCATCCCGGCAACCATACATGTCTGTCACTGTGAGTGAGACATCAAAGGTGCCGCTTGCAGAGTAAGCATGCACAGGGTGGTAAGCAGATGATGAATTTCCGTCGCCAAACTGCCAGTCACAGGACAATCCTTTTCCGGCAGAATAATTGAAAAACTGAATTCCTGTTTCCCTGCAGCCTTTTTCGCGTGCATCGAACTGCGCTGAGGGCGATTCTATGGTAACGGTTTCCGTACTGCTGCTATGACAACCTTTTATATCTTCAACATACAATGAAACAAATTTTATCCCTGTACCGGAAAAAGTGTGTGAAACATTCGTTTCATTGTTAACAATTGTGCCTGCCAAATTCCATTCCCTTGTATTTATTGCATTTTCAGCAGTTGATCTGTCAGTGAACTGAATTTCTTCATCCTCACAGGCATGCGGTCTGTCAATGTCAAAATGAACATGCGGGGAGTCAAAGACATGAATAAATGCTGATTTCTGTTCTTTTTCAACACATCCCCAATATTCATGGACAGTAAGAGTGATATCGTATTTTCCGGGATACTTAAAATTAAAACGGGGATTTTCTCCATAGATTGTGGTGTCGCGGCTGTAACCATCATTCATCCACCAGTCAGGTATCCAGCCAGGATAATCTCTCATCCTGATGTCCCAGGTATAATAGACAATCCGACCGCTGGTTGTTGAGTTATCTCTCAGTTGAACGGTTAAAGGGTAACAGCCTTCTGTTTTGTCAGCAGTGAAATCAGGAAATGTTTCATGCACATGCACGTCGCTGCCATCCTCATGTACGCAACCGGTTGTAGTATTTTCTGCGGTGCATTTGATGCGATAATCACCGGTGTTATCATAGCGAAATGTAGAAGGTGGTGAGTCAAATACTGTTCCTTCACCCATTTCCCAGTGATAGTTATCCACCCCTTCCGATTCATTGTAAATCATGACAGTAGCGGGTTTTTCGCAATAATTTGCGCTAAAATCATAACATTTCCAGCCAAAACCATTCAATGAAAATCTGGCTATCGGCGCTTTGATGTAGACCAGGTCCTGAACCGTTTTCACGCTTTTACAACCCCTGTCCCAGACCTCTAAAGTCACATCATGATGATTGATATGCGAAAAACAGGTCTGCTTGAAGCTATTGTCAGATGGAGATACTATTTTGGTGAAATAGTTCATTCCGGCACAAAACCAGGAGAGCGAATCTACACCCTGTGTCAGGTTTCTTAATACAGCACCTTCACTGTAACAACTATCTCCCTGTGAAATTTCAAATTCAACGATTTTTTTATCACCACACTGAATAAAGTCCGGTTTGGATTCTGAAAACACATTTCCGTTTGTTAATGTGTATTCAACCCTGACTTCGTATGTGCCGGGTACCAGATAGGTATGTGTTGGTTCAGTTGCCGTGCTTGAATTTCCGTCTCCAAAAGTCCAGAAATATGATGCTATTTCATCCTTAGCATCACCTTCTAGCCTGAAATCAACTTCCAGGGGGACACAACCTTTATACTTACTGGCTTTGATGTTCATATCAGGTTGGCGGAGCTCAATGTACTCTTCCTTCACAATCACATCTTCGCAAATGCCGTTGATGGCATTCAGTGAAACAGTGAACATACCAAAACCGCTGAACACATGAACAGGATTTTCTTCGGTCGATGTGTTTCCATCGCCAAAATCCCAGAGATAGGAATCAGCATCCAGAGAAAGATTCGTGAACTGTACTTCAAGTTCTGAACCATATGAAAATGTCTCGTCAGCGTTAAAATCAGCAACCGGCGGTTTTGAGACTTCAATCAGTTCCTCTTTTGTCAGTGTTGATTCACATCCGTTGTTAAATTCAACATCCAGTCTGACTGTAAAAAGTCCCTCACTGTCATACACATGCTGTGGATTTTGCTGATTGCTGGTATGTCCGTCTCCGAAATACCATTTCCAGGTTTTTACATTGGTTGATAAATCAGAAAACCGGACTGTTTCACCGAGACAAACTTTTTTTTTATCAGCGTCAAAATCCAGGGAGTTATTATAGACAATGACAATGTCTGTTTTTTTGATTTCATCCGAACAGTCCCCACCATCTGCTTTTAATGTCACAGAATATGATCCGGTATTTTCATATATGTGAGTCGGATTTTTTTCTGTTGAAGAATGACCATCACCAAAATCCCACTGCCAGCCTGTAATAACCTCATCAACATTTGGAGTGCCCGGAATCGAGGTTGTATTAACAAAATTCACCTCATGCGGATACTGGCATCCGGTTGGTTCATCAACAACAAAATCAGCAACAGGATTATTGAATACATCAATTGTGGCTGGTTCAAAATTATAATCATTATCATTTTCACAACCATTATCATCAGTGATAAGTAAATTCACATCAAAACTGCCGGCAAGATTGTAAATGTGTGTAGGATGTTGCTCCATGGAGATACTGCCGTCTCCAAACAACCAAATCCAGGAAACAATATTGCCATGTGTTGTTGTTGACTTGTCGATGAATTTCACGGTTTTGGGATTACATCCGGCAGCGCTCTCAACTTCTATTTTGGCTTCCGGTTTGACAACAATGATGTAATCTTTCTTTTCCATTTTATCAGCTCCTCCGTTTATCGTCAGGCTGACCGTATATTTGCCTGGCTTATTATAAATAGCCTGCGGGTTTTGTTTTATTGATGTGTTATTATTTCCCAAGTCCCAGAACCATGAGGTTGCACCCGTACTTTCATCTTTAAAAATGGCAAACAACCTGTTACATCCGATTTGTTTGTTTACAGAAAAATCTGCGGTTTGAGAAATTATTTCATGAATGCCTGATAACGAAAAAATAATACACAGAAAGAAAGCTCTTAAATTTCGTCTGAAAAGAAGTTTTTTCATTGGGTTTTGTTTTTTTTTGTTTTTTTTAATGATTTACTGTTAAGTGAGATATACATACATTGGATGAAGATATATCATAGCTTATTTTATTTTTTGAGATATTATTCGTAAAATTCCAGGATGATATGTTGGTATAGTTTGTTTTGGCAGATTGTGGTGAGAAATAGAGGAATGTTTATATTCCGTTAGGTTTAATAACAACAGTTTGGCTAATGATGATTGCATTGGTTATTATTATTTTAGAGTTACAAATGTGTACAAATAATATGTTGTAAAAATATATTTTTTTGCAAAAATAATGAAACAAATATTTTTTCAAAAAAAAAGTCATCATTTTTTTGAGATTACAATCATAGAAAAAAGAAATCGGCCGCTATGCCGAATGGCAGGCAAGAAAAAGAATCGTTATTCAATTTCTCAGAATGAATACTTATAAAGCTAAGGATGTATTGAAGGAAAATAAGGAAAGAACAAAAAATGCTACAATACTTGTACTTACTAATGACGATATTCGTCAATTTTGGTTAAGGATTAGATAAGAAATCAACTATACCGAATAAACGAAGTTTTTTTGATTCAAACCCCAAGCTCTTTCTTCAGAAATTCCCCTGTATAACTTGATTTGTGCTTTGATACTTTCTCAGGGGTGCCTGTACAGATGATTTCTCCGCCGTTTTTTCCTCCTTCCGGGCCCATGTCAATAATATAATCAGCCACTTTGATTACATCCATGTTGTGTTCAATGACGATGACTGTGTTTCCCTTGTTAACTAATTTGTTAAGCACGTCAAGCAGCACCCTGATATCTTCGAAATGCAATCCTGTTGTTGGCTCATCCAGTATATAGAGGGTTTTCCCTGTATCCTTTTTCACCAGTTCTGCTGACAGTTTTATCCGTTGAGATTCACCACCCGATAGCGTTGTTGAAGGTTGCCCCAGAGTAATATATCCCAGGCCGACATCCTGGACAGCTTTAAGTTTATACATCAGTGACGGGATACCGCTGAAAAACTCAACTGCCTGGTTGATGGTCATATTAAGTACATCGCTGATAGATTTTCCTTTGTATCTGATTTCAAGCGTTTCGCGGTTGTATCGTTTGCCATTACAATCTTCACATTCAACATACACATCAGGTAAAAAATTCATCTCGATAACCTTTAAACCAGCTCCTTTGCATGTCTCACATCTACCGCCTTTCACATTGAATGAAAATCTGCCGGGCTTATAACCACGAATTTTTGATTCAGGCAGGCTGGCAAACATATTTCTGATATCGGAAAACACACCTGTATAGGTGACAGGGTTGGAACGTGGTGTCCGGCCGATGGGCGACTGATCAACCTCAATGACCTTATCTATTGACTGAAGGCCGTCAATTTTCAGATAGGGTAGGGGGTCCTTGACTGATTTGTATAATTTCTGACTCAGAATGGGATGTAATGTTTCATTGATAAGTGTAGATTTTCCACTGCCTGATACACCGGTAACGCAAATAAACATCCCAAGCGGGAATTCAGCCTGAATATTTTTCAGATTATTACCTGTGGCGCCTTTCAGGGTAATTTTTTCACCATTCCCTTCCCTGCGTTTCTGAGGAACAACGATTTGTTTTTCATTGCTCAGGTAGAGAGCTGTCAGTGAAGGACCATTCATGATATTTTCCGGGGGGCCTTCCACACAAATCTGACCGCCGTGTCTGCCTGCCAAAGGACCGATGTCAAGCACATGATCGGCTGACAGGATCATTTCTTTGTCATGTTCAACAACGATAATGGAGTTTTGAGAATCGCGCAATTTTTTCAAAGAGTTAATCAACCTGAGATTATCGCGTTGATGGAGACCAATACTGGGTTCGTCCAAAATATATAGTACATTAACCAACTGGGAACCTATTTGAGTCGCCAGCCTGATTCGCTGACTTTCACCACCCGAAAGGGATTTTGAACTGCGGTCAAGGGAAAGGTAATCAAGCCCTACATCCAGCAGGAAACCAATCCTGGTGCGTATTTCTTTCAGTATTTCAACAGCAATTTTTTTCTGTCTGTCAGTCAGATGGTCTTCCACATGTTCGATAAATGCTGCCAGTTCGGAGATGTCCATCTGAGCCAGATCGGAAATGTTTTTGTCATGGATTTTGAAATACCGGGCCTCTTTTTTTATTCGTGCTCCGTGGCAAACAGGACATATAAGCTCTTTTGTAAACTGGCCTGCCCATTTTTTTGCTTTTTTTGAGGTTGTGTCTGTATTCTGCAACCTGATGTATTTGACCAGCCCGTCAAAAGTGAGTGAATAATTTGAAGAAACACCAAGCGGAGTATTTCGGAGCTGGAAAACTTCGTCAGAACCATAAAAAATAGTATCCATCACTTTTTCAGGCAAATTTTTGATTGGTTCCTTTAAGGAGAAGTTATATTTTTTTGCAATAGCATCAAGTTGCCAAAAAATGAATGAATTTTTATATGGACCTAAGGGAATAATGCCGCCGGCATAAATACTTTTATTTTGGTCAGGGACAATTTTGGATATGTCAATTTCAGTTATTTCGCCCAGTCCCCGGCATTTGGGGCAGGAACCTTCCGGTGAGTTGAAGGAAAAGGTGTTTGGCGCCGGTTCATCATAAGAGATACCGGTTGAAGGGCACATGAGCTGCCTGCTGTAAAATCTTTCCTTTCCACTTGCAGCATCCACGGTCATAATAACACCTTTTCCGTGATGCATGGCAAGGCTGATGGTATCTTTTAACCTTTTCCTGTCTTTGTCAGTCACTTTGAGTTTATCGATGACAATTTCAATGTTATGGGTTTTGTACCTGTCAGTTTTCATCCCGTGCTTAATTTCCTTTATCTGCCCGTCCAAACGGACCTGCAGGAAGCCTTTTCTGCGGATTTGTTCAAAAAGTTCACGATAGTGCCCTTTTCTGCTTTTCACCACAGGAGCCAAAATATATACTTTCTGATTGTGATATTGCTCAAGTATAAGCTGAATGATTTGGTCATCAGTGTAGCGGACCATTTTTTCACCAGTTTCATAAGAATAGGCGATACCGGCACGTGCAAATAATAACCGCAAAAAATCGTAAATTTCGGTAATGGTCCCAACTGTTGATCTGGGATTCTTACCGGTTGTCTTTTGCTCGATAGAAATAACAGGGCTCAGTCCGGTTATCTTATCAACATCGGGCCTTTCCATATTACCCAGGAATTGCCTGGCATAGGCCGAAAAAGTTTCTATGTAACGTCGTTGCCCCTCGGCATATATAGTATCAAAAGCCAGTGATGATTTACCGCTTCCACTCAGTCCTGTGATAACTGTGAGTTTATTTCGCGGGATTTCAACGTGAATATTTTTTAAATTATGTACCCTGGCGCCATAAACGACGATAGATTCATTATCGTCTGCTGTGTTCATCTCCTGATAGTCCAAAAGGGCTTGTTTATCTGTATCTGTGGTAAATGTATCGTCTCTAAACATGCGTGCAAAATTACCAATCAAAGTTCATATATCAAACAGAGATGCGATTATTTTGTTGATCCTTTGAAAATAAATGTCTTGAGCTACCTCTTATTCTTTTGGATTGCTATCATATGATGTTTCCCTGCCAAATTATTTTGATAATAATAGGTGTTATCTTATTTTTACATGAATAATAAAATAAAGAGTTATGCCTGCTATTCAAACAGATGTTTACCGGAGGTATTCATTTGCTGATTATTTAACCTGGATGGACGATAAGCGAAGGGAGTTAATAGATGGTTTTGTCAAAAGAATGTCTCCTGCGCCTTCGAAAATTCATCAACAAGTATCTTTGCAATTTAGTCTTCAGTTTGGTAATTATCTTCGTGATAAAACTTGCGAACTTTTTTATGCCCCTTTTGATGTTCGTTTTCCGGATGACAAAGAAAAAGAAGATGACAAAATTTTCACAGTTGTTCAACCTGATATTTGTGTTATTTGTGATCAGCAAAAACTTGATGAAAAAGGTTGCCTCGGTCCTCCTGATTTAATCATTGAAATAGTCTCTGATAATAATCCTGAGCGTGATGTAGAGGAAAAGTATAAATTATATCAGGCATATGGAGTAAAGGAGTACTGGGTTGTATTTCCATTTGAAAAAACGGTTAATGTTTTTTTTCTCGACAAAGAAGGTAGATTTCAGTTACAAGGTATGTACAGCCACAAATCAACAATAAAAGTGAATATATTTCCTGATTTGGAAATTAATTTGAAGGATGTTTTTTCTGAATGATCGAATACAATCTATCCCGTCACAATAAACACAGTCTCGATATCAACGCCGGTTTCCTGGTGATGTTGGGTGGTTTCGTATTTTTTCCTTGCTTCATCCGGGATGCTTTCTACAAAAACAGCCAGGGTGATGCGCTGATTTTCTGTCTGGCGGGCATAATGTGCCGCCTGGTCAATGGCTTTTCTCAACAATGGCAAGGTTGAAAAGGATTTCACTTCAAGAAGATATTGTTGCCTTTTGTAGTAGATAAAAAAATCAACTTTTCCGTTACCTGTCGGAAATTCAGGATATATGGAAGATT
>CAZVTW010000038.1:0-23479 GCA_964629805.1 uncultured Bacteroidales bacterium
ATGTCCTCCTGTGAGGAATGTAAACTCTCATATTGCATTTTTATACAAATATAATCAATTAAGTGTTATAGAAAAACAAATATCCATAAGAAATTGCTTGAGAAAAAAATTATTCATTTGTAAGTTTTTGTATATAAGGATAATAATCGAATAACCATTCAGTAAAAGACTCTCTCTCAACAGAGAAGAAACCGACTTCAGTTACAGAAGCAATTTCCTGGGTTGTCTTTATTTCCCAGTCAATAAAAATATCAGCAATGATATCGTTTCTGGTAAATATTTTCACCCGTTGATTATTTTCATTGACAGAAACTGTGCCCTCGGTAATAATAAAAACCGGAATGAGAGAATTGGTTGAAATATTGGAGATCACTGTTTGTGGCTGAATTTTCTGATATTCGGCCAATTTCGCCAAATCCACCAGTGAATCGGGTGGTAGCATGCTGAAAGTATTACTTTTTAATAAAAATAAGACTTTTTGATATATGTAGTCATAAGGTGTTGTTTTATTGTTGTTGATTTGTAGTTCTATCGCATTGAATTTTTCTTTTGGCAATCTTTGAATTATCTGATAAAAACCTTCACGGTCGAGTTTATGACAGAGTTTAGATGCAAGTTCATATATGAGGGGATCAGGGTTGAAAATATGAGCTATGATATCATTATTTAAGTTTACATTATCATTATGTAGCAGATCATTTAAAGCACAGGCTTTTGTCCAGGGAAGCAGGAAATTATAGTCCCTGTTTAATACCGATAGCAGGAGTTCTATTGTTGACATGGGTGAAAGAGGATAAAAATCCTGTAATCTTTTTATCCGGTCCTCATTTGGCAGGTCTTCAAGCAAAGGAAATAAATGTGCTTTGAGGTCCTCATCAATGAAAATATCGAGTAACTCAACGGCATAGCTTATGCTCTCACTCGTACCGGCCTCAAGATATTCCCTCACAGTGTCGATGAGCTGAGGATCATACAAAAGGGATAAAATTAGAAAGATGGCTTCATAATTCTCATGTAATTCATATTCTATTGAGTGAATGAATTCATTACTGTGTTTTTGTGTATCTAAGTTCTCCTGTATGTTAATATTCCATGCAGTTATACCGATATTATGTTTAAGAAGTTGTTTAAATTCATATTTATGTACTCCTGTTACTTGATATCGTAATGCTTTTAATCCTTTTAAAACTTCTATGACCACATATCTGTCCTGAAAAGTTGTTTTTTGAATCAGGTATTTGATTGCTTTTTTTCCTGATATTTCTGCAACGATGTGAATAAGTCGTTTGAGTTCTTTTTTTGTGATGATTGATCTGTGAAAAGTATTATTAAGTGTATCAATAGCATTCTCACCTATTTCAACCAATGCAGAATAAGTAGAACTGAAATGTTCCCCTGATTCGAGGTAATTTACCAGGAAAGGACAAAATTCTTTGTTTTTCAGGGTTGATGCAGAAACAATTGAGGAATGAACAACATCAGGAGAGTAATCCCGGAGAAGCATCATTAAAAAAGGAACATTTGATTTATCGGGATATTTTGCAATTAAACGCGCAGACAGAATTCTGTCATTGATATTGTTTGATTTTGTCAGAGCAGATATGTCATAATTGTTTTTACCGTTGAGTTCATAGGGAATTTTTTCAATAATTTTTTGTGCTTTTTCATGTAAACGGCTTATATTTTCTCTTTTCTGATAGGCTTCTAATTTTGGCTTAAGCGTGTAAATATGTAATCTTTGGATTTCTTCCAAAATGTAATTTTTAACCGGTTCAGTTCCTTTTTCAAGGAAAGAATCTACTGTCTTTTCAAATTTTAGGGGATTGAGTTCGCGAGCGAGTTTCAATTGTTTTAAAGTTATATGTTCCTGAGCGGAATAAACAGAATCAAAAAAAACGGCTCGCATCATCAGACTATTCTGCCCCAGTGAAGGTTCCTGCCTGGATTTGCCGATTGAGAGTTGCAGTGATTTTTTATATTCACGAAAAAGCCAGAATGTAATTACACCCCAAAGTAATAAAATAATGATTGTCACATAAGAATAATATATAACTTCTTTCCCAAAAGCGAAACTGAACATCAACAGTAAAAAGCCGGAAAAAAGAGCAGAGAATTCATTGACCGTACCATCGATTTTTGCCTGAACATCATGCCTGACATCAGGTTCAAGGGACTGGTAAAGTGTTTTAAAAGCAGGAAGTTCAATAGAATCCCTTAACGAGAGAGAGAGAAGTCTGCTTATTGATATGATGAGAAAAAAGAAAATAAACCCTGCCGGATTAAGAGCAGCTGTTAACAGGGATTCTCCTTCGGAATTATATGAGAAAAATGAGCCGAGAAAAATAGAAAGCAGGGTGAAAATGACAAGTAAAACAGGCAAAATAAGTAAAGATACCTTCAGCCCGTAAGTTTTCATAATCTTGCTGTAAACAAATGTTTTTACAAGTAGTCCGAAGATCATAAGGGTGCCGGTAAACACACCAAGGAAGTCTTTAATCGAATTTTCATTCGGATATTTATCATTTGCGACCGCAAGAAAAGAGTATGAAATGAAAAATGTTGCCAACATTGAAAATAGCACAAACAGAGACATCATGAAAATATACCTGTTTTTGAAAAATTTAATAAATGATACCTGAGCTTTTTTTCGTTTTTCTCTTCTGGCTTCTTTTTTGGCATCATCGAGTTGAAATTTTCCCTGAATATACAATTGTATCACCGCAGCGATAACCATACTGACAGAACTGATGTAGAGAAGGTTTTCTGTTGAAAATTCTTTTGGTAGCAAAGGTATGGTGTAACTTGCTACGATGATGCCAAAAATCTGTCCGGAACCGATCATTCCGAAAAGCCTTTTACCCTGCCGCAGTGTGAATAAACGTCCGACCATGCCCCAAAAGGTCACGAGCGTGACGATATTCAGGGGACCAAGAAGAATGAAGACGACAAATATGAGCCATTCGTCTCCGGGGCCTTTTCCAAAAAAGGCTAATCTCATCAATAGGGCTGCTATTGAAATACCGATGAGGGTAATAAATATGAGATGAGAAAATTTAAGTTTGTTTTGCAGAAATGAATAAACGGAAGTTATCAGAATCCCGACAAAACCTGAAAGCAAATACGCTCTTGGAATTAAAGTTTCTCCGTATTCTGTCAGAAAAAGTGTGTGTGCGGAAATGTCATATGAGCCATAAAATATACCAATGAAGAAAGATTGAAGTATCAAGATGAGAACCGGATGTTGCTCCTTTTCTTCAACATTTAAAGCCTCTAATACTGATAATTTCATAAGTTGTGTGATTGTGTGTTTGTTAACAATGTCCGGTTTTGAAATGTTTCATCGGCCGGACCGTATCACATTAAAATATGTTTTCTAATCAATTTATATGCCATAGTATGTTCGGAATTACTAATACCAGATGTGTACTACTCTCAAAAGATATCTTTAAGATTTACAATTTTTAACAATTCACAACATTTTCAGATTAGCTTCTTTTGCAGTTAACAAATTTAATGAAAAAATTATTACATTCATTCAAATATTGTTTTTTTTGTTTGAATGATGGATAAAAGCCTTCTTATAGTTAGGGTAGGATGCAAAATAAACTGTGCAGAATAAATGAAGTTATACCGCCTGGTTATCATGCCTGTGCACGAAATGTACAGGTTATTTCGTTTCAAGCCCTTACTTCTGAAAATACCTGAGTTTTCCCATATATACTGCAATATGTCAAATATGAATTGATGCATCAACCATCTACATTTGGAAGTTCGAATCCCTATGGGATTGAGCGACAAAAAAGAAGTGAGGTGATTCTAAATTGGTGTAATCAATGCCTGACCGTAAAACGACCTGAAAAATCAACAGGAGCTCCATTTTCTCCTATTCCCTGTATGGAGATATTAAATTTTCCCGGGTTATCCGGCGTGTAAAATTTTATTCTGGCTTGTCCTTTATCATTTGTTTTTATGACAGGCTGCCAAAAAAGTAAATTTCTGAAATCAGCAAAAGGGGAGGAAATATCTTTCGGGGTTTCATATTGAGGGAAAAATGGCAGTTCGGTTATCTGCAAAGCTTTGGTGCTTTGTATCAGAGAATATTTTGAGATATCAGTACCCTCAAAATTTGTTTTTTTTGTAATGACATCCAGTATACCATCCATTTCCAGTTCTCCAACATAATATTTTTGACAAACAATGTTTATTTTATCTACCTGAGGTGGATTGAGTTTTAGAATTTTATTTGCATCAAAAACAGGTACACCGTCGATCATGAGGAGGGGATTTTCGCCGATAATGCGATTAAGATACCGGTCAAGGATACGAATTTTATAATTACCCTTGTGTTTTGTCAGTATGACTTTACTTATCAATTCCCTAAAAAATTCTTCCATAACAGGAAGTTTGACGTATTCAGAGAATACAACAGATTCATCAGGATCGCCATAAAAAGGTAATGCTGATATCCGATTTGCAGCTTCTGTCATTTTTTTTCTGTGTTCAAAAGCTTTTGAGGCCTGGTAATTGACCATCATCAATTCAATAGATTCTTTCCAGCCTTTTTTTATTTTCAGGGGCTTGTTTGGCAGGGGCATAAATTGGGTTGAAAACTGATCATCCGGTTTGATGATATAATTATTTGAGGTATCTGACAAAGTATAAACGAAGTTCTGTATTCCATATCTGTCTGGCAGGGAAAAGAAAAAACGTCCGTTATTATCTGTTTTACATCCCTGTATAGCAGACCTTTTTCCTTTTATGGAAAAAATGACCAACTCATCTGGTTTTGGAGTAAGTGTTGATTTTTCAAGCACAACACCACCGATTAATATTCCTCTTTTTTCAGGTAAGAATTCATAATGAATTTGATTTTTTTTGGTCAGATACTCCATTTGGTAAAAAAAAGAAGAAGTTAGCGTCGATGCCACCACATCTTGGAATTTATCATTCTGGTTATCATACAATAAGTTTTCACTAAAGGTTTGTGAATGTAATATTTCAGGTCCGATATAAAAATATTCACTGATACTGCTTTGCAAATCATTTATACCGTTTTTTAGTGAAATTGACATAGAAAGTTGAGTATTGACAGGATTTCCGTCGGAGTCTTTGGTTTCAATCACCAGTTCAACTGGTTGTCTGGGTGTGTATTGTTTTTTCAGATTTTTGAGGTTGATTTTTACATGGTTGTTTTTTTCTTTCACATAAACTGCCCTCTGACAAAGCGTATTTTTAGTATCATCAAGGAGTATGAAATGATTCATCCCTTCAGGGAAAATGTCATACGGAACAGAAAGAGAATATCCGTTTTTGGTTAAACTGACGGGTTTTAACCGGAGCATATTTCCGCGGCTTAAAAACATAAGAATCAGATTATTCTGTTTTTGTTCAGAAAGTTGGGCATGATGATGTAGATTGATTTTTATGAATTCATTCTGAATTCGTTCAATATGCATTGTATAACCAGAAATGTTTGCCCGGGGGAGGTTTTTTGTAAATTTTACAGAATCTTCTGTTAGGAATACCGCTTTGTATCTTTTCCGGGCCTCAGGTATTATTTCAAATCTGCCATATCCATTTTCAAATGTCGCAACAGATGTTATTACACTATCTTTACTATCCAGGATTTTCCCCGTGATATTTCTGTTATTGGTTACATTTCCGGTCATCTCAAAAGTTATACGATTTTTAATTCCTGCAATAAAATTATCCCCTTCGGGATAAAATTTAACACTGAAATGATCCTGTTTTGTACCGGTTGTTCTATTTGTGTGTTGTTCCGGTCTGATAAAAGGATTGATAACAATTATTTTATGGTAAAAATAGCCTCCGGGATTGAAATTTTTCATCAAATTCGTATATGCTCTGACATAATAACTACCGGATATCAAATCTTCTGCAATAAAAATATGTCCGAAACCTGTACCGTGATTTAACCGGATTTTTTCCTGTGAAAATATCTCATTGTCTGAATCGAGTAATTCTACATAAGCCACTTTGCTTATATCTGACAATTGATTGAAAGAATAGTCTATACAATATATCTTGAAATATATTTGTTCACCTGCAATATATTCGGTTCTGTCCAGGTGCATGTATATTTTTTCATTGTAGTATGACTTATTGAAAGTATCAAACTTCTCAACTAACTTTGCGGCTTTCTGGTTCTGTGCATTCAGATATAAAGTCTGAAGTATGAAGGTAAAACAGAAAAATGATCTCAATATTCGGTTGTTATGCATCTAAATCTCAATTAATCAATCCAAAAATCAGGTTTAACATTTGTCCCTTTGGTTGTACAATCAAAACACATGGGAAAATTAGCGACTCTTGCCAGAAATACGCCATTGTACCAGTAATTATCAACAAAGAAAAATCCTTCTTCGATGTAACGTTCTTTTTTAGTGTCAGGAATTTCATGGACAATACATGACTCATATTCAGTTGTAACAGACATTTGAGACGGTAAATCGCTTCTGTCAATATAAATTCGTCTTTTGGAAACAGCACAGGCATCAAAATATCCCAGGGCCGGTTTCGAATTTTCAGAAAGATTATTTATGTTCCCCATGACAGCAAAGGGAATCGGATCGAATAGACCACCAAGTTCTTCATTCATATCCTCAATGTCTTTCCAAAACGAATAAGCTACCATTGACAATGCATATTGTTTCACCAGGATACTGTATCTGAGGCCTAGTCTGTTGGTGTGGTTTGAAATAAAAACCAGGGGATGCTTATGGATAACATCATCGGTCAGTTTATCCGAGCTTTTTATATTAATTGCATGTGAATTTCTTTTAGCCCAGCAGACATATTTATCAGGCATCTCATTTGAGCTAACGGAGGCAGTGTATTTCCAGCCTTCCTCATACTCCCAGCGGTAATACCTGGCATTGTTATCCGGGTCTTGGGTGTCGACAAATATCTGGATACCTTCCAGTTTGTCATTCCCTTCGCGGGTATCCCGCTTTTGATATTCATAATAAACCCTATCTACAGGTGGTGTCTCTTTCAGGGTAACGAAATCCGACTCATATGCTTCTCCATGTTTTGTTTGAATGAAGAGTTTATATCTTTCACCGATGATGCCCTGAAAATCAGCAATGTTGGAAGCATATTTGCCCGCTTCCTGTTCGTTGAGTTGATAAATATGTCCCTTACCGTCCAATATTTGAACAATTGCTCCCTGTTCGGGGTCTCCTTTTTTTTCATCATAATAATAGCTCCTGGTCAGCGTGACATAATAAGGACCTTGTTCGTTGGTCACAAATCCGTCGACAATGAGATAATCTTCATAATCAGAAACTTTTAGTTCGAATGATTCCACACATCCAAAAACGGCAGTAAGTAACAACAATATGACTGAACATTTAATTATTTGCATTTAATAATGAATATTTGGATATTAAAATTTAAAATTATATGTCAACGTATAAATTGGCCGTCCAAAGACAGACAATTTGTAACCCTGCACTTTACCAGATCTAGAGACAAAGTATATCGAATACACATTTTTGCGTCCTGTGACATTGAAACATGATAATGTCCAGGAACCATGAGCCAGTTTTTTCGACCTGAGATTTCCTTCAAGAGTCAGTGAGAGGTCCCATCTGAAGTAATCAGGAACCCTGTATTCGTTTCTGTATGAATAATGAAGCAGATTAGCATTCCTGATGCTGTATTTTGCAACAGGATAAGTAATCGGTCGTCCGGTATTATACAGCAAATTTGTAGAAGCGCTTAATCTGCGTGAAAATTTATAATTCGCCACCAGGGTTACATCGTGTGGCTTATCGTAACTGGCAGGAAAATAGGCTCCATTATTTATTCTGTTTTCTTTATGTTCACCATCAGCTTTTATTTCGATACGTGAATATGTATAACCAAGCCAACCATTGAATCTGCCCATCTTCTTTTTCAGAAGAATTTCCATCCCGTATGCCCTTCCCCGGGCATTGATTAAATCTGTTTCAATATTTTCGTTCAGCAAGAGTTGAGCTCCACCTTTATACTCAATGATATTTTTGATGTTTTTATAATATAATTCTGTTGAAGTTTCAACCGCTCCATTAAATAGATCATGGTAATATCCAATGGCAAACTGATCTCCTATTTGCGGAGAGATGTATTTATCACTCAATTTCCAGGTATCAGTCGGGGATACAGCGGTGGTGTTTGAAAGCATATGAAGATACTGACGCATCCTGTTATAGCTGAGTTTTACAGAACTGTTTTTGTTTAAAATGAGCCTGCCGGAGAATCTGAATTCCGGGCCGGAATAGGTTTTAATAATACTTCCCCTGTTGTAGAAAACCGAATCTTCTATATTGTAAGTCTCAAGGAGTGCATCATCTGTGTA
This sequence comes from uncultured Bacteroidales bacterium, assembly GCA_964629805.1. Classification (GTDB taxonomy): domain Bacteria; phylum Bacteroidota; class Bacteroidia; order Bacteroidales; family CAZVTW01; genus CAZVTW01. Next base: position 8,363 of record CAZVTW010000038.1, read on the forward strand.
ATTATAAACTGTTTGAGGACCCATGAGCATAAAAAGAGAATATCTTATTCCAGCATGTAGTGAAAATCTTTCATTAATTTTATACTCATCACTCACATAAATAGCATTTTCACTGGCACGTTCAGTTTGCAGATTAACCGGTTTAACAAGTGATTCCTCGCCTTTTGGATAGAAATTACCCGGTTTAAGCTCGTAGATGATTGAATTGCTGCCAAAATAGATTTTATGTTTTTCATTCGGGAAAAATGAAAAGTCTGCCTTTAATTCCCTGTAGTCCAAGTTGTAGTTGAGTTCAAAAGCATTGATTTTATTTGACATGCTAAACATATCATATGAATAGGAGCTATAAACACCGGAAAAGGTCCCTATCAGGTTGGTATTAAAAATATGTTTCCAGGATAAGGAAGCATTTCTGTTTTGATATTTGTATGTGGTATCAGAATTGAGTTTAAAAAAATCATTACTGTAGTATGAAGATAATTCAATTTGGTTATAATCATTTATTTCGTGGCTTATTTTACCAAACACATCATAAAATGAAGCATCGCTGTTCCGGATTTCAGGTTTTTTAAAACGGTCCAGCAGCCAGTCTGAATACGTACTTCTGCCGCTGAGAATAAAGGAACTTTTGTCTTTGATTATGGGGCCTTCAAAGAGGACTCTTCCTGTTACAGGACTGATTCCACCACTTGCGGAATACTTTTTACGGTTCCCAATCCGGGTTGTGACATCAAATACAGATGAAATTCGTCCCCCGTAGCGTGCCGGTATGCCACTTTTATAGAGCTTAAAATCCTTGATGTTATCGGGATTGAAAACAGAGAAAAACCCAAAAAGATGGGAGGGATTAAAAACAGGCGCAGCGTTTATCAGGATAAGGTTTTGGTCTGTACTGCCGCCCCTGACATTAAACCCTGAGGCTCCTTCTCCGACAGTCTGTACTCCGGGTAATAATAAAACCGCTTTCATTATATCAACTTCACCCATCATGGCAGGAATTTGCTTCACTGTTTTCATGTCAAGTTTGTCCATGCCAATTTGCAAACCAAGTACATTTTGCTCTTTTTCTGCGATAACATCTATTCCCTGAAGTTGAGTGAGTTTTTCATACATTTCAACATCGAGCGAACCATCAGAATACATAACTATTTGCTTCATAATGTCTTCCATGCCCAAGCTGTGAAAAGTGAGTTGATGTGGTCCCTTGGGGAGATTCAGGTAGTAATATCCATTGTTGTCTGTTGTTGTACCGGTTTGCAAATCCTCAACATAAACAACCAAACCAATGATGGGTTCGCCGGATTTACCATCCCGCACATAACCCGTTAAATCTGCTCTTTTCGTTTTACCGTTTTTGGCTGCTTTTCCAATGTAAACAACTTCGTGGCTGTTTGTCTTTTCCTTGTCCGTTTTAACTTTTGATGCTTTTTCAGGTTTATAGATTGACATTTTTTCCTGGTATTCTTTATCCGATGCTGTATTGAAATAAGTGCTGTCAAGTTTTGTCAAAAGCGGTGTGCCGGTGATAAAAATGTTATTTTGAAAAAAGCTGCAGGAATACGGTTTATCTTTACAAATAGATTTTATGAGTTCTTTGATAGTCTTTGAATTATTAATGTTTGATACCCGTAAAGAATCTAAAAGAACCGGTTCATAATATAAATTTATATCATATTTTGTTTTTAGTATGTTAGAAAGGTATTCAACATTTTTGTTTTTAAATGTTATATGTACGATCTGATTTTCCTGTGAAAAAGATAAGGTATACAAACTGACAATGGCTATTGTAAGTAATATATATTTTTTCATTGATGCTGATTTTTGTGCTATTTTTTTTACTGAAGCGAATCGTAATATACAAGGACTGTTTTTAGTGCTATTTCCCCACCTAATCTGACAGAGATTGATTTTTTTTTCATATAGGATTTAATTTCAGATGATTTATCTCCAAGTGCATCGAGAAGTTTCCATCTTGAAGTCACGTGATACAGATTATTATTATTTATAACATAATATTGTTTATTTACAACATAATTACCCCTTGATGTAATAGATGCATTTGAAGCATTTTTTGTCCATTTAACAAGCATCAGGGTGTGTCCTGAGTGACATATTTCAAAATAACCCTTTAATTCACCGTTATTCAAAGCAGGATAATAATTTGAAATATTGATAAAATTTTTCCCGGATATTTCAAAACTTTTTATCTCATGTTGATTGAGCAGAATGCTTCGTGGTCCTTCTTTAGTGTAGTGATTATATAACAATCCGTCAGTTAAAATATCATACTTAAGAGAAAGATTATTAAATTTTTCATTATCAGATGTTGTAATCGATGCGTTCATCCAGTTTTTATGTTCAAAAAACGGATGTCCGTAGCAATCCGGATAAATGAAAGTATGCAATCTTCCATTCAGAAACCTTATATTTTCTCCGCAAATGGTTCTGAATTGTTCATGAAGAAAATCATACCGTTTCAGTTTTATATTCTCCTGATTTTTTATTTCATCCTGTGCTTTAACATCACTTTTATGACAAAGAAGAAGGATAAGACTAGCCAGGATAATACGAAAACGTAATCTCATTATAATGTCTTTTTTGCTGTATCGATTATATTGATGGCGATTTTTTCTTTATGTTCCCTTATTTTTATCTTTTTATTTCATCTTACAATATTACCTCTATGAAACACAGTATTGTATTGTACTTTTTTGAAAAGACCACCCTTATATGGCTCAGGAAGAATTAAATCACTATATCTTATCTTGTTCTTTTGTCATTTTACTGCCTTAAAAAGGTCTTAAATAAACTGGTATTCGTAACTTTTTTCAATTTTAAAAAAAAGCAAAATAACCGGATTCAAAACTTGGACTTTATTTCTTCTTATGCCCTTAGTTGCCTGTTCATTTGCAAAAATGCAAATATAAAAAATGAATTTTGATTTATTCATAGAAAGATGGTTATCTTTGCGGGCTCAAATGAAGATTTGAAATGATGATGGATTATATTTCATTGCCTTATGTTGCTTTTTTTATTATAGTTGTATTAGGGCTGGGATTGGGTAACATACGGGTAAGAGGGATTTCACTGGATGTATCAGCCATAATTTTTGTTGCGTTGTTATTTGGTCATCTCGGGTTAAAGATGCCGGATGTACTTCAAAAAATTGGCTTGATATTGTTCATTTATTCTGTAGGGATTCAGGCCGGGCCTGGTTTTTTTAGCGCCTTTAAAACACAGGGTGTAAAGATGATACTCATTGCAGTCATTGTTGTTCTTTCAGGAGCTTTAACTGCCCTGGTTCTGGGAATAATACTGGATATTGATTTCAAACTATCAGTTGGTTTATTTGCAGGTGCTTTGACAAGTACACCAGGTCTTGCGGCTGCTATTGAAAGCACTGGCTCTACCCTGGCATCAATTGGCTATGGTATTGCTTATCCTTTTGGTGTCTTAGGGGTGATCTTTTTTGTCAGGATAGCGCCGGGCATCTTTGGTATCAACATTAAAAATGAAGAAGAAAAGTATGACAGGGAAATACACAATATTTATCCCGAGATTGAAAGAAAATATTTTGTAGTAGAGAATAGAAATATTTTTGGTAAAACAATAGGTGACCTTCAGATACGCACCATGACAGGAACGAATATCTCCCGGGTACTACATCATCATATTGCATCAACTCCGTCCTCCGATACTGTGCTGCATGAAGGTGACATCGTTCGTGGCATAGGCCCAAAAGAAGATTTGAAAAAATTAGCCCTGCTTATCGGACGAGAAACAGACAAAGAAATATCTTTAGATAAAAAGTTTATTATCCGAAGCTTTCTTGTCTCAAATAAAAATGTGGTGAACAAATCACTTGGCGAATTGGGCGTTTTTGAACGATATAAAGCAACAGCAACGGCCATCAGAAGAAGTGGAATTGATATCATACCGGGACCACATACAAAAGTAAGGTTTGGTGACAGAATTACCATGGCCTTAACCGAAAACACAGCAAAAGATGTTGGAAAACTTTTAGGTGATAGCCGGAAGAAATTGAATGAACTTGATTTTCTGCCCATTGCCATTGGAATTATCATCGGCATTATTATTGGTAATTTTACATTGCCTGTTTTTGGTATGAATTTTAAACTCGGTCTGACAGGTGGTGTTTTATTAAGCGCCCTTATTTTGAGTAAAACAGGAAAAACCGGAAGCATCATCTGGAATGTATCGGGAAGTACAAACCAGTTTCTGCGTCGAATAGGAATTATCTTTTTTCTTGTTGTTGTTGGCACAAATGCCGGTGGAAATCTGGTTGGTACGATTCATGAATATGGGATTAAACTCTTTTGGATTGGGGCAATCATTACGATAATGCCCATGATTTTATGTGTTTTGGCAGGATATTTCGTATTCCGGCTGAATTTTCTGACTATTTTGGGAGCCCTCTCCGGCAGTATGACCAGCACACCGGCTCTGAGCGCTGTTGAACCTCTTACTGAGTCTAATGCCCCTCAGGTAGCTTATGCAACAGTTTATCCCTTTGCTCTTGTTGTCTTGATCATATGTGCCAGGATTATTGGTAGTTTATAGTATAAAAAAGAATTTTCAGACTTCGTCGGTTTCTACTTCGTCACACTCATTAAGTGAAATTGACGAAGTCTGTTTAGAATTCAATTCCTTTTCTGGCCTCAGCACCTTTGTGGTAGTAGTGCTTAATCTCTTTCATTTCAGTTACCAGGTCTGCAATACGAATGACCTCCGGATGTGCTTTGCGTCCGGTCAGGATAACTTCTACATGTTTGGGTTTATTTTTGAGTATGGTTATGAGGTCGTTAATTGGAAACAGATTGTAATAAGTCGCTATATTGACCTCATCCATAATAACCAAATCGTAATTTTTTGAGTTAACAGCTTCTTCAATATCATCGAGTCCTTTCTGTGCAGCTTCCATGTCTTCTTCCGTAGGAGTTTCTACGATAAAACAACCCAGACCGTATTGCCTGACAGTAATTGCCTCCCGAAAATGACTCTTTAGTGTCTCTATTTCACTGTAGTTGTCCTGCTTAATAAATTGGCCGATAAATACCCTGTACCCTGCTCCCACAGCCCTGAGAGCCAGCCCGAGAGCAGCAGTCGTTTTCCCTTTTCCGTTTCCTGTATATACCTGTATGAATCCTTTCATATCACCTCAAAATTACAAATATTATCTGAAAAGGATCAATAATTTTTTAAAGGATTAAAGATAATGTTTTAGAAAATGCATTTCCTTGTCTGAATTATACAAGTCTTTTTTCAAGTTCTTTGCAGATGTGTGTGGCTTTTCCCTGCATAAAAAAATCAGTTATATAATGGGTATACAAAGAAGGTTCCGGGTTTATTTCAATAATTTTGGCGCCTTTTTTTTTGGCTTCCTGTGGAATCATTGAAGCAGGCATAACTTCACCGGTGGTACCGATAACAATAAAAATGTCAGCTATTGCTGCTTCTTTCATTGAGTTTTGGTAAGCAACAGGCGGAATACTTTCACCAAAAAAAATAAAATCGGGTTTATAAACGGAACCACATTCGGAACATCTTGGCGGAAGATTCTTTAAATCAGCCTTAGATGCAGGTATTCGGTTACCACATTGTGTGCATACGAGTTGTCTGGAGTTGCCGTGAAATTCATAGACCGTCTTACTGCCTGCTTCCTGGTGTAAGTTGTCTATATTTTGAGTGATAACAGCTTTTAACAGGCCATTTTTTTCTAAATCTGCCAGAAAAAAATGAGCAGCATTGGGCTTTGCCTGCCCGAAAAAATCATAAAAAATTTCCCGGATAATGGTCCATGAATTTAATGGATTTTGATGAAAGAGAGATAAATCAAGACAATCCGGGTCGTATTTGCTCCATAAACCATTTTCTCCTCGAAAAGGAGGAATTCCGCTTTCAACAGATATACCCGCGCCTGTAAATGCGGTCACATGTTTTGCTTCTCTGATTATATCTGCTATTTTGTCTATTTTTTTGTTGATTGTAGACATAGTAATAAAAATTAGATTTGATGCTGCGACATCAGTCATTCAACTTCAATACCCATTTTATTCAAAGCCTGTAAAGATGCATCACTACCGAGTTCTGCTGCTTTTTTATACCAGTAAACTGCTTCTTCAAGGTTTTTTTCTGTTCCGTTACCTAACTGGTAGCAAACGCCAAGATTGTTCATTGCACTTGCCAGTCCTTTATCTGCTGCTTCTTTGTAAAATTCAAAAGCCCTGTTATAATCTCTTTCAACACCACGGCCCATATAGAAAATGAGTCCCAGGTAATTAAGCGCTTCAGGTTTACCTTGTTGGGCAGCTTTTTTATACCACCTGAAAGCTTCTTCGTAATTGACATCCTTTCCTTCTCCTTTATAATAAATATACCCGAGTTTATTTTGTGCATCAGCGTTTCCTTTGTTTGCAGCAGTTCGAAACCATCTTTCGGCAGCCTGGTAATCCTGAAGATCGCCACTTCCGCTGAAATGAATGTTCCCGATATTATATTGTGCATCAACATCACCCTTAGCAGCAGCTTTTTTATACCATTTCATCGCTTTCTCAGGATTTTTTTCTGTTCCCCTGCCGTCCATCAACATTTTTCCAACTTTATTGTAGGCAGCAATTTCACCACCTTCCGCTGCTTTGAGTGTCAAATCAAAAGCTTGTTCATATTCCGATTTTTCAAGTAATTGATCTGCCTGAACCAGTTCTTTGGATTCCTGCACTTTTTGTTCTTCTTCTAAAACGATTTTGAGTTCATCTTCGCGACCAGGATAAATAGAACCTTCCCAGGGCTGATAATTTTCTTTGGCGGCTAAAATAAAATACTCAGTCTGAAGTTTCTTCCTGGGTATCTCAACCAGGAAATATCCGTTGGAATCTGTTTTGGCTGTCTGGCTCTCTATTTCAATATCTACATCAAATAGACCTTCTCCTTTTTGATTTTCAACAGAGCCGTAAACAAAGCCAAGTTTTTCAAACAGATTATCGATAATTTCTTTTTGCTCAAGGACCTGCTCCTGGTTTTCTTCTGCGATACGCCTTAAAACATTAGCTTCTATACGCTCTCTTTCAGCTTCTTTTCCTTTCCTGACAGCATAAATGGCAACAGCGAGTACCAAAATGACGATTAAAAGGGCTGATACAGCCACAACCAGATTCTTCCTGGTTTTAAGTTTTTGGTTTTTAAGTTCTGTTTCAAGTTTGTGCTGCTCCTGAAGTTCTTTTTCCTTCTGTCTTCTCAGATCACGTTTTTCCTTTAATATCGGTGCGATGGCATCATGAACCAGTTCAACATAGACCACATTATTGAGTCGTATTTCCTTTCTTATGATCTTTTTCCGGATCAGGGTCTGTATATGTTCAGGTTCAACACCCGGAAATGCATTTAATTCTTCCAGGAGCTCCATCTTCCTGTTCCCTTCACTGGTTAAAAGTTTCTCTTCTATAGCAGCCAATGCTGGTTCAGGGATTCCCTGCATATTTTGATTGAAATAATCAATAATAAGGTCTTTAACTTTGATATCGGCAAGAAGTTCAAGGGTAATCTTTTTTTCTTGTTTCTCTAACCTTATGGCATTTAACTGGTAACAACAAAGATTCAGGAGTAAAGGATCAATTTTTTTATGCATCCAGTTATCCTGTTCCGGAGTTATTTGATGAATGTCTGCCTGCGAACTTGCAGGAATGATTTTAGCAATAGATTCGGCCACTTTTTTTGAAAAAAGACCTTTTGAAGGTTTGGTAATGACATTTACTGCGTTTTCAAAATTAAATGGTAACAGATGATACCTGTAATCTTCTGATTTTGGTATGGAAAGTTTTAGAGCATCAAATTGCGGGAGATAGTCTTCTTTAATCGCAAACAGAAGATGATAACCATTTTTCATGCCGGATGTATTCTGCTGATTTGGCAGGTTTGTTTTTACCGTGTCATGAATGAGACTGTTTAATTCGGAAATAAAACGGCTGATTGTATTATCATGGTGCATCCCCACAGAAAAAAGCTCTTCAAACTGATCAAAAATAACAACCGGTTTCAGGTCGCATTTTTGTATCATTTCGATTAGTAATTCTTTGATGCTTAATTTTTCCGGTTCTACAGGGTTGTCTTTTGTGTTTTTTTCCTGTGCCGAGCAAATGAGATAATTGCGAATCTGATCAACAGGCCTGAGTTTATCATCTTCGAAATTAATACGGATGTAAACAGGGGAAAATCCCGATTCCTTTAATTTTGGTATAACACCGGCACGTAACAGGCTGGTTTTTCCAATTCCTGTGGAACCGTATAAAACGGAAGCTTTATTATGTTGGAGTTTTTGTGCAATTTCTTCAGATTCTGTTTCCCTTCCGAAAAAAAACGCCTGATGTTCTTCCCGGTATGAAAATAACCCGGGAAAAGGATGCTGTGAATCAAGTACAAGTCCATTTTGTTTTGAGTCCTTTTTTTCATTCGTATAACCTTCTGCCATATACTTAGTTTTATTTTTAGTTCAATCCTGAGTAGGGATGTATCAGCATATTTTTTTATTACCCCCTAAATATGAAAAATATGAACGAAAATATTACGTTAATAATATGTTTTTTTAAAACAATATGTTCAAAAAAAATCAAATTTTTATTACAATAATTTTTTGTCTGATATGCCAAATAGCTATCAGTCAAAATACTAATTCCAAAATAAACATTTTTCCCTTCCAGGGACTTGTGCTCAACAGCGACAGCTTACAACCCGTTCCTTTTGTCAATATCATTAACATACGAACACAAAGAGGTACAATAACCGATCTTGAGGGCAACTTTACACTTAAAGTACTTGCGGGTGATACTTTACAGATTTCCGGAATCGGATACCAGGCTTATGATTTTACGGTCTTGCCTAAACCTGCAAAACAACCTGAAGTTGATACCATATTTTTACATAAAGATACTTTACGAATAAGGCAGGTTGATGTTATGAAGCTGAGGTGGCAGCAGTTCAGGGAAGAAATGTTGAATATGAAAGAAGCCGATATCAAAGGAAAACCAATAGAAATGAAAGGGTTTCCCAAAAGGGAATACAAACCGCCTAAAATGCCGGTTCCTTCGATCGCGAATCCGGTGTCTTTCCTGTATGAAAAATTCAAAAAAGAAGCCAGAGTAAAACGAAAAATAAAGAAAATGAAAGAAGAAGAGAAGAAAAACTGGTTTAAGATTGAAAGAAAATTACCGGATACCATTAACTGGGAAAATGAGTGATATTAAGTCGAAACAGAGAACTGTTTCCCTGGCAGCAGACTTTGACTTCGACTGAGTCGGGGCGAAAATCTTGCTTTTAGGAATAGACTCATATATTAAATATCTAAAAAAGACTTGAATCAAATGTATGTTTTTCATTGTTTTACATCAAATGATTCTTTAATAACGTACTAAAAGCGTATTATTAAAAACCATCTTTTTTTTAAAAAGTACCTTTGCCGTATCAAAAAAATTGTTTAATGCATTCATGACTTGTACCTTTATTATGATTTTCTTAATCAGTAAGTTCATTTAATTATATTTTAACAAACATATTCGATGAAAATATCAATTTCACTCTATTAAAGTCATAAAACTGACTACATATGAAAAAAACAATCTTCCTGAAAATAGTACTTTGTAAAGATACATCCTTTCAATTAGGTGCAATGTTCAAACCAACCGGAATTATATTGATTATTATATTGTGTAGCTTAAGTTATGAATTAAATGCACAGAAAATAACTCTGGGCTCATTACTTAATGAGATGATTGATCGTGAGTCACTTGCAAAATATCCTGCTATCAACTATTCAACAAAACAATTTAGCAGCTATGACAGAAGAGCAAAAGTACCTGGTGGTGAAAACTGGTTTGCCAACCAGGACCGAACTAATTTTCTTCGTAAGGAAGTGAGAGAAAACGGTTCCGAATGGGTCATGTTCGATAGTGAAAAACCCGGAGCCATTGTCAGGTGGTGGATGACCTTTGCCGGAGAAGGAGCCGGAGATGGGACAATACGTATTTACATTGATGGAGCAAATACACCAGCCATCGAAGGAAGGGCATTTGACCTTATGAGTGGCGGTTTGCTGGCAGAACCACCACTGTCCGTCTCCGTCTCACCAACTACCGTTCATAAAAGGCGGGGACATAACCTTTATCTGCCCATACCTTACAATTCCTGCAAAGTTACCTATCAGGGTTCAGGTATAAAAGAAAACGAAAAAGGAGAAATTCTTGAAGAAAGCGTTGCAATTTATTACATCATCAATTACAGGGAGTATGCAGAAGATACAGAAGTAGAGTCTTTTGATAAGAAAATTCTCGATAAATACCTGCCAGAAATAAACAAAGCACAATTATCGCTCCTAAACCCGTATTCTGAAATTTTCAAAGAACAAGCTGATGAAACCATGAAACTGCGAAAACTTAGTGCTGGTGAAACCATGCAGTTAAGTTTAAAAGGTGAAAAGTTCATCAAAGGTTTTACGTTGAACCTTGAGGCTGAGGATAAGTCACAGGCGCTTCGTTCAACGGTTATTTCCTTTGTCTTTGACGGAAAGAAAACACTTACAATTCCAATAGGAGACTTTTTTGGAACGGGTTATGAAATCAACCCCTATGAAACCTTTTACACCAAAGTTTTTTACAATGGTACAATGGCTGCCTTCTGGCCCATGCCTTTTCAAAAGGAAGCGAAAATTGAGATCGCAAATCATGGAGAACAGGTCGTTTCAATAAATGATATACATATCTATACGGATTCATGGTCATGGAATAATCAAAGCATGTATTTTGGTGGTACATGGAAGCAGTTTTACAAGAAACAAACCGGTGGAGGAGATGATCCGGAGGATTTGAATTTTGTTAAACTGGAAGGCCAGGGTGTTTATGTTGGAGATCTGGTTACCATTTATAATGATGCTGCAGCCTGGTGGGGCGAGGGGGATGAGAAAATATATATTGACGGCGAAGATTTTCCATCACATTTTGGCACCGGTTCCGAGGATTACTATGGGTATGCCTGGAGCCGTTCTGAATTTTTCGATCACCCATTTATTGCCCAGCCCGATGGTTCGGGTAATATGAAGGTTGGTACTGCAGTGAATATCCGGTTTCGGGCGTTGGATAAAATTCCTTTTAACAGCAGCCTTGATGTGAATATGGAGCTCTGGCACTGGACCAAAACCAATATCGATTATGCACCCACTACATTTTTCTATTTAAGGCCTGAAGCGACAGCCTTACACGAATTTGACCCTCAAGAAGTAAAAAATAAAGTTCGATTTGCCGAAACAAAAGAGAATAAAGCCCCCCCGGAAATGGTCAACAACAGCATCCAGGGGGAAAAAATGGAAGCATTCAGGATAGACGGAGGCGAGTTGTTACCAAGAAGCTATGCCAATTGGGACTGGGAGGAAGATGCTCACATGGTCTGGAGACATGCAAAGATAGGTGATGTTTTGGTTTTGAGATTTAAAAGCCCGACATCAATAAACAATGCAAATCTTGAATTACAGTTGACACAATCTGGTAATTACGGAATTGTAACTTTATCTGTAAACGGAAGTGAAGAAATGACTTTTGACGGATATGCACCAAAAATAAAAGTTGAAATTTTGGACATGAAACATATTGACATTAAGGAAGGCTGGAATACTGTCAAAATACGGATAAAAGGTAAAAATGAAAAAGCTACCAATTATGTTTTTGGACTGGATTATCTGAAAGTGAAATAACATATTAAATTATCAATTCATTACCGTGAAGGATATTTAATGAATTAAAACAAAAAAAACTTTTAACATGAAGTTGAACAAATCTTTAAACATTTCAATAACTAAATTTTTGACTGTAATTCTTTGTATTACAATTTCTTGTAAAAAAAAGCCAGAAAAACCTCAACGTCCCAACATCATCTTTATCATGAGTGATGATCATGCGTATCAGGCCATCAGTGCATACAATGAAAAGTTGATTCATACACCTCACATCGACCGAATTGCTGATGAAGGGATGCTCTTTACCAATGCATCTGTCACCAATTCTATTTGTGCCCCTTCAAGGGCAACAATCCTCACAGGCAAGCATACACATATTCATGGTAAAATAGATAATGTTTTTCCTTTTGACACCACAAATGTGACCTTCCCCCAAATCATGCATGATAATGGCTATCAGACTGCCATGTTTGGTAAGCTCCATTTTGGAAACAACCCAAAAGGATTTGATGAATTTACCATTTTACCCGGACAAGGAGATTATTACAATCCGGATTTCATTACCAACAAAGGAGATACCGCCATTCAAGGGTATGTTACTGATATTATTACCGATTTAACGCTTGACTGGCTTGAGAACCGCCGCGAAGCAACAAAACCATTTTTGTTGTTTTATTTACATAAAGCGCCACATCGTGAATGGATTCCCGCGCCCAGGCATTACAGGGATTTCACGAAACGAAACTTCCCCGAGCCTGCAACCCTGTTTGACGATTATGAGGGAAGGGGAACAGCAGCCAAAGAAGCTGAAATGAATTTGTTGAAGCACATGACCATCTCTGCTGATAATAAAATCTATCCTGAACTTGCAAAAGAATTAGGTATTGAGGAAATGTCGGAATGGGGTTTTAGGGTGTTTAAAAGTAAATATTCCCGTTTTACAGAGGAACAAAAGAAACAATGGGATGAGGTATACAGGCCTATCAATGAAGAGTTTAAAGAATTATATCCAAACATGAATGACACAAGTTTTATGCAATGGAAATATCAGCGCTATATGCAGGATTACCTGGCCACGATTGCTGCAGTAGACGAAAATGTAGGAAGGGTGCTCAATTACCTTGACGAAAATAACCTTAGTGAAAATACCATTGTAGTGTATACTTCAGACCAGGGTTTTTATCTGGGTGAACATGGTTGGTTCGACAAACGTTTTATATACGATGAATCATTCAAAACCCCGCTTTTAATAAAATGGCCGGAAAAAATTAAGCCCGGCTCAGTATCGGATGAAATGGTGCAAAATCTTGATTTTGCGCAAACATTTTTAGATGCTGCTGGTGTGAAAGCCCCCGATGATATGCAGGGAGAAAGCCTTATGCCACTTTTAACAGGGGAAAATGGTCATTGGGACCGCGATGCAGTATATTACCATTATTACGAATACCCCGGGTTCCATATGGTTAAGCGACATTACGGCATCGTCACCAAAGACTATAAACTGGCACACTTTTACTATGATATTGATGAATGGGAACTCTATGATCGCAAAAAAGACCCACTTGAACTGAATAATGTTTATCACGATCCGGCTTATGAAGATGTGGTAAAAAAACTTACCTTGAAGCTTAAAGAGATGAGAAAAAAATATAAAGATTCTGAAGAACTGGATCAATATTTTATTGATAAATACAAAGAGCGGGGGATTATTAAATAAAAATACATATGAAACACTTTTACTTGCTACCTCTATTTGCAGCTTTTAGCATGCAATGCAATCAATCTACAATATCTGAAAAAAATGCACAGCCCAATGTGCTGATCATCAATGTAGATGATCTGGGATATGGTGATGTGGGTGCTTATGGCGCCACAATGGTTAAAACACCCAACTTGGACCGTCTGGCCGGGGAAGGGATAAGGTTCACGGATTTTCACACGGCTTCTGCTGTCTGTTCACCCTCGAGATATGCATTGATTACCGGCACATATCCTGCAAGGGTGGATTTTTTCGGGGCGAAATTCTTGAAAGCCCCTTTGCAGTTGAATACTGCACAAATGACCATTGCAAAAGTGATGAAAAAAGCTGGTTATGCTACCGCGGCCATAGGGAAATGGCATCTTGGTTTTGGCAATGAAGAACCTGTTGACTGGAACAAACCTTTAAAACCCGGCCCTTTGGAATTGGGATTTGATTATTATTTTGGTGTACCGGTGCTCAACAGCCATCCGCCTTTTGTTTATGTTGAAAACCATGCCGTTGTTGGATACAACCCGGACGATCCATTTGTTTATGGACAACATGCAGAAACCCGATGGTTCCCTGAAAAATTCGGACTTAAGGACATTGGTGGCGTTAAAGAAGCTCATTTTAAATTCGATGACCGGATGGTAGGAACTACATTGATGAATAAAGCTATTGAATATATCAAAGAACCACGGGAGAACCCTTTCTTCCTATATTTTGCCACAACAAATATTCATCATCCTTTTACTCCGCGACCCCAATTTATCGGTACATCCAAAGCAGGGCGATATGGAGATTTCATTCATGAACTGGACTGGATGATAGGTGAGGTACTGAATACACTCGACACAGAAGGCCTGACCGACAACACCTTAGTGATACTCACCAGTGATAATGGCGGCATGCTCAACCAGGGAGGCCAGGATGCCTATGCTTCAGGTCATCACATGAATGGTAAATTATTGGGTTTCAAGTTTGACGCCTGGGAAGGCGGCCATCGTGTACCCTTTATTGTACGATGGCCTGGGAAAGTACCGGCAGGGGAAGTTTCTGATGTATTAGCAAGCAATGTGGATTTTTTAGCAACAATGGCAGCTTTGGTGAACAAAGAAAACATGGCAAAGGAAACACAGGACAGCTATAACCTGTTACCAGCAATCATGGGCAGGACGGAAAAACCTATTCGTGATCATTTGATCATTGCCGCAGCCAACCGGAAACATCTATCAATCAGAAAGGGGCCGTGGATGTACATCCCTGCACAAGGGGGGGGCGGTTTTTGGTCGCAGGAAGTAGGCTCTCACACTTTTGGCGGACCGGCTGCGATTACATTCGCAGGACAGGAAAACAGTGATATTGTTGATGGCAGGATCAGGAAAGACGCACCACCGGCACAACTTTACAACCTGGAAACCGATCCCACACAAAAATATAATGTCTTTGATGAACATCCTGAGATTGTAAAGGAATTGCAGCAATTGATGGAGAAGACAATTGACAGGTAAATAATTATCAAATTTTATGAATAAATTGGAGTTTTCTTATAGCCACTAATATAGTATTTAGTGCAATCCTAAATATAAGGAGTAACATTGGACAGATATTGACAGTTGGATTTAAACATTTCGATTTTTAT
>CAZVTW010000039.1:0-22668 GCA_964629805.1 uncultured Bacteroidales bacterium
CTTCTCTTTTTTTCAAAAATAAAGACCGTGAGTAAAATAAAACATAGTACAGTCCCTGAATTGTGAAACTCGCAATGAAAATATAAAAAACTATATCTGTAAAAGTCTGAAATAATAAATGGTAATAATGTACAAGCATAACTAATAATTTCGCCGGCAAAAATAATGAATAGAAATGAAAGCAGAAACTTTATCTTGTATTCACATGCAACAAATAAAAGAAATTATCAGAAGAGAAACATGGAGAATAAAACGCAAAATTGTTACAAAACATTGGATATAAACACAGAAAAAAAATCTTTCATGTAAATAATAGATGTTCGCTCAGATAAATTGATTAGTTTTGCAGCTTATTTTCTTAAAAATATGGATTTTGTCATAGAAAATACTGATAAATCAAGTCAAGCCAGGGCCGGAGTCATCAAAACAGACCATGGATTGATTCAGACACCTGTCTTTATGCCTGTCGGGACGCTGGGAACAGTAAAGGCTGTTCATCAGTTCGAGCTTGCCAACGACGTTGATGCATCCATTATTCTGGGAAATACATACCATCTGTTTTTAAGACCCGGTATTGACATTATTCACAAAGCCGGCGGTTTACACACATTTATTCACTGGGAAAGACCAATATTAACAGACAGCGGCGGGTACCAGGTTTTTTCTCTGGCCGAAAACAGGAAAATATCAAATAAAGGAGTCGTTTTTCGTTCTCATATAGATGGAAGCAAAATTGAATTTACCCCGGAAAATATCGTAGATATTCAAAAGAAAATAGGCGCTGATATCATTATGGCGCTCGATGAATGTACACCCTATCCATGTGAAAAAACTTATGCAAAAGAATCGATGGAGTTAACACATAGTTGGTTGGAAAGAGGAATAGCTCAATTTCATAAAACAGAACAGGTATACGACTATTCTCAGGCCTTTTTCCCGATTGTGCAGGGTGGTGTTTTCAGAGATTTAAGGATACAATCTGCTGAATTTATAGCCAAACATTCAGAATTTGGCTGTGCCATTGGCGGGTTATCAGTTGGAGAACCAACCGAATTGATGTATGAGATGATTGAAGTTGTTGAACCTGTTTTACCCCTTAACAAACCTCGATACTTAATGGGCGTAGGAACGCCGGCAAATATTATTGAAGCTGTTTCAAGGGGAATCGACATGTTTGATTGTGTTATGCCTACAAGGAACGGACGAAACGGAATGTTATTTACCAAACACGGCATAATTAATATAAAAAATGAAAAATGGAAGGACGATTTTAGTCCAATTGATGAACATGGAGAATCAAAGGTTGACAAATATTATTCTAAAGCTTATCTTCGACATTTATTTGTATCCAATGAACGTCTTGCAGCCCAGATTGCCAGTCTTCACAACCTGGCCTTTTATATTTGGCTACTCACTGAAACAAGAAAACAAATACTAAATGGACAGTTTTATCAGTGGAAAAACAATATATTACCATTATTAACTCAAAGAATTTAATCGTGTTTTTTTATAATAAGCATATATTTGCGTTGGACAATTGAGCGATTATAGATGACTAATGTTTGATTATTTATATATAAACTGACTCGTCAATCATTTGTTAAAACTAAAAAATCATGTCATTTTGAAAAAAATAGACATATACATTATCAAAAAATTTTTAAGTACATTTTTCTTCAGCCTGTTACTTATTACGGCAATTGCAATCGTTTTTCATTTTTCTGAGCATATTGATGAATTCATGGAGAATGACGCACCCTGGCATGGTATCCTGTTTGATTATTACCTTAACCTGGTTCCATTTTATGTCAACCTGTTCATTTTTCTCTTCACTTTCCTGTCAGTAGTTTATTTCACATCAAAAATGGCAGGTAATACTGAAATCATAGCTATAAGAAGTACAGGCATCAGCTTTTTGCGTTTTCTTATCCCTTATATCTATTGTGCGATATTCATCGGAATACTCTCTTTCATTCTCGGTTCATATATCATTCCTCCGGCAAACACCAAAAGACTAAAATTCGAATATGAATATGTAAAAAAATCGAAAAAACCATTTTACAGACACATTCATAAGCAAATTGAACCTGATGTATTTGTCTATATGGAAAGTTACAGACCAAGGTCAAAAATCGCCCATAAATTCACCATAGAAAGATTTGTAGAAGACCAGCTGGTCTCAAAAATGAGAGCCGATTATATCAAATGGGATACAACCATAAATAAGTGGAAAGCTCATAATTATTACATTCGCCAAATTTTTGAAATGCATGAAAACATTGAAAAAGGAAAAACGATTGATACCACTTTCAAAATAACACCAGAAGAACTTGAACGGGAAATTGATATTGTTGAGACCATGACACTTGGGGAATTGAACCATTTCATTGAACAACAAATCGAAAGAGGATCGGATGCCATTAAGTTTTTTCTGGTTGAAAAGTACAAAAGAACGGCATTCCCCTTTTCCACCCTCATCTTAACAATTATTGGCGTATCTATTTCAAGCAGAAGAATACGCGGTGGCACAGGAATGCATATTGGTCTGGGACTTTTGGTTACTTTTTCATATATTTTCTTTATGCAGGTTTCTTTTAATTTTTCTCTTGGCGGAAAAATGGACCCTCTGCTTGCAGTGTGGCTTCCTAATATAATATTCATGGGTGTAGCATCTATTTTGTATTATTTTGCACCACGATAGTTTGATATAGGATATTTAGGGCTTGAAACGAAATAACCTGTACATTTAAACTTGTTCTTTTGCCCTTTGCCTGGGTTGCAAAAAGCTTTAAATAGTAAATACTATTCGCAGTTTTTGCGCCTTGGCAAAGAACAAAATAACTTCGTTTATTCTGCACATTTTATTTCGCATCAAACCCTTAAGTCGTTTCACCACACTTTTTCAATAAGTTATAAATAAAAATAATTCACAATTTGAAATTATTTCATACATTTGCGGCAATCAGATATTAACTGTTTCACCAAATAATCAGTTAAATGTTATAGGAAGGATAAGTGACAAAACAACGAAAAAAACATATATAATCTCCTGAAATAGCAAACATTTAAAAACAAATACTATGTCATTAAAACAAAAAACAGTAGACCTGCTCAAAAGAAGAGAGCAAGTCTTAAAAGGCGGCGGTGAAAAAGCTGTTGAGAAACAGGCGGCAATGGGTAAGATGACTGCCCGTGAACGTATTATCGCCCTTCTTGATAAAGATTCTTTTCATGAATATGACCTGTTCGCACAACACGAGGCCCGTGACTTTGACATGGATAAAAAAGTACTTGCTGGTGATGGTGTCATCACAGGTACAGGTAAAATCCTTGGCAAACCTGTATGTATCTTTGCTCAGGATTTTACTGTTGCCGGTGGTTCCCTCGGCTTGATGCACGCCAGGAAAATCTGCAAAATAATGGACCACGCCATGAAAATGCGGGTCCCGCTTATTGGTATTAACGATTCCGGCGGTGCACGCGTTCAGGAAGGTGTTAACTCACTTGCCGGTTATGGTGAAATTTTCTATAGAAACACAATGGCTTCCGGCGTTATTCCACAAATATCTGTTATTCTTGGACCATGTGCCGGAGGAGCTGTTTACTCGCCAGCCCTTACCGATTTCGTTTTCGTGGTTGACAATATTTCCAAAATGTTTATAACTGGTCCTCAGGTTATCAAAACTGTTCTTGGAGAAGAAATCTCTATGGAAGACCTGGGGGGCGCCAAAGTACACAGTGAAACCACAGGAAATGCACATTTCTATTCAGAAAGCGAAATTGAATGTTTTGAACAGATTAAACAACTCATCTCATATATTCCCTGGAGCAATGCAAAAAAACCACGGGAATACACCCCGAAAAAACCCAAAAGAGAATTCAAAATTGAAGATATTGTACCAAGCGATGCCAGGGAACCATATGATGTACGCGATGTGATCGCATCCGTTGCTGATAACTCCGAATTTTTTGAAGTACAGAAAGACTGGGCACAAAATATTGTTGTCGGTTTTGGCCGGATAGAAGGTAAATCTGTTGGTTTTGTTGCCAATCAGCCAAAAGTCTTAGCCGGCGTACTTGATTGCGATTCCTCAGATAAAGCAGCCAGGTTTATTCGTTTTTGTGATGCATTCAATATTCCCTTGGTCACATTTGAGGACCTCCCGGGATATCTGCCCGGTGTAGACCAGGAGCATGCCGGTGTAATACGTCACGGCGCAAAAGTTTTATATGCTTACAGTGAAGCCACAGTTCCGAAAATAACAGTAATCATCAGAAAAGCCTACGGTGGAGGATATATTGCAATGAACTCAAGACACCTGAAAGCTGATTTTGTCTTTGCCTGGCCAGGAGCAGAAATTGCTGTTATGGGACCGGAAGGAGCAGCAAACATCATTTTCAGAAAAGAAATCATGAATGCAGTTGATCCTGAGGCTATGAGGCAGCAAAAAATAGAGGAATACAAAGAAAAATTCGCAAATCCTTATGTTGCAGCATCAAAAGGGTATGTTGATTCTGTGATTGAACCCGAAGAAACACGAAGTTACCTGATACATGCACTCGAAGTTTCTGCTGAAAAAGTAGAACCAAGACCTGATAAAAAACATGGAATCCCGCCCTTTTAAATAATACCTTAAAATTTCTTATTATGGAGGAAAAAAAAGCATATAAAAGCCTCACCATTGAGAGCACAAAATACAGAACACTGTTAAATAAAAAATTTGAAAACAGAAAAAAATGGGTTAAACCAAATCCAAAACAAATTTTATCCTATTTACCGGGAACAATACTGGAAATTTATGTTGAAAAAGGTGATGATGTAGAAGAAGGTACACCATTGTTTATTTTAGAGGCAATGAAAATGAGAAATAAAGTCTTTTCGCATATGACAGGAAAAATTAAAGACCTAAATATTACATTAGGTGAAATTATTCCGAAAAATAAAGTCCTGGTTGAATTTGAATGATACAGAAAAAGACCCGGGGCAACAAACGAATATCTTCAATGAACAACCCAAACTGGCTGATTCTTTAAAGAAGATATTTATTAATGTTTTTGAAGATGTTAGGCGTGATGGCCATTATTGGGAAGGTCTGTGGATTTATGATCCTAATAAGGCCAGGCGAAAGACTAAATACATCAGAGATTAAACTCAACTTAAAACATTATCTTTCTAATAAATTTTTCCCTGTTAAATATCTAAATAACCCTGAATAATAGTACTATTTTTCAAAATTATTCTGCAACAAAAATAAGGATACGTCATAACAAGAAAAAATTATCTTTTGTGTTTGGATTCATCTGCGACAGTAAGTTTTTTTCTTCCTTTGGCTCTTCTTGCTGCAATCACTCTTCTCCCGGCAACAGTAGACATACGGGCGCGAAAACCGTGTTTATTATTTCTTTTTCTCCTTGATGGTTGAAATGTACGTTTCATTTTATTGCAAATTTAGTAATTATCACTATTCTTCCACACTAATTTTGAGCCCGCAAAAATAATTGAATTAATTTATTAATAAAAATTTCTTACCTAAAATTATCTTAAGAAATGGCGAATTCAAATATCCTTTTCATGTTTTTTTCAATACCATATACCATAATGACTACTATAGTTCCTATATTTGTAACAGGCATAAAAAAGTTAATTTATTATAATGAATGGTTTTATGATAAATATTTATATTTTTAGGAGAAATTCATATTATTTAATAATTTTGAAGAATGGACTTCAATGTATTTTATATATAAGAAAACGTTGTATTTCATAAATGAGTCTGCTCCAAAAAGTGCTATTTTTGTCAAAATCGAGCCAGCTCTTCTAAATAATATGTCGTGAGGATTTTTCTCGACTGAGTCGAAATGATCCGGTTTTAATTGATTGTTAATGAATACTTAATAATTTTAAATAATACCAAACCTCTTTTAGGTTAGGTAAAATAATTAATAATTAGTATAATGCCAACGGATTAGCATTCTTGTGCCGACGGATTATCATGTTGGGAAATTTTAATTTCCGTTTTGCTGATTAAATCATGCACAGGCATGATAACCAGTCGGGATAACGAAGAGTTGGGCAACGAAGAGACTTTTGGGAGTAGACTCATAAAATATAAAAATCCGGGTGTCTGTTTTATAAATAATAATTATATTAGGAGCAAAAATAAAATCTGTTTCCCCGGAAAAAGCAAAAAGAATCCGCAGTTGGATTATTTATCCAAAATATTGGATAACAAACTTGATAACTAATGCGTAAAAAATCAATTTTCAGGCAATTATTAATTAACATCATTCTGCCAATCCTATTGGCATTAATTTTCCTGATCTTTCTGAATTACAGACATACAAAGAACCTGCTCGTACAATCATATGAAGATAAAAATTATGTCATATATGACGAGTTAAGACATCTCGCTGAATTTCAGGACATCGCCTTAGGTTTACTTGAATCATCTTTAGATGAAAAAATGAAATCTTATAGTAAAACGCTCATCAATAACTATCTCTATGATTCCACATCAATCTACAACGCAGATTTATATAAAATAAGAGAGGAAATCGGCATGAACCCTGAGCTGGAGGATATTTATGTGATTGATAAAAACGGTATCGTTATTAAAACGACTTACAAAAAAGACCTGTTTTTAAACTTTTTTGACTTCGGGCAGGAACATCAAAATTATCTTTTAAATATTTTAAGTCAGGGGGAATTTGTTAGTGAACGATTTACAATTGAGGATGCCACAAAACGACTTCGTAAGTATTCTTATCAACCTACCCCAAATGGTGAATTTATCATAGAAACAGGAATTTACTCTGAAAAAGCAGATGAGATTATAGAAACTGTTAAAGACCGAATGATAAATATTGCTCACAAACATAATAGAATTTTATCAATTGATCTATTTATTGCTGCAGATGATCCTTTCTCTATTAATAAGGAAGTTATACTCAGCGAGGAGCACAAAGATGTTGTCAAGCAGGTATTAAAAACAAAAAGAAACTATTCCCTTGTTGAAGAAGAAAACGGAATCACATTTCAGCATGATTTCATTTACCTGGAAAGAAAAAACACAGACCTTTACAAGCGATCGGTCATAAGAATAATATCAGACAGAAGCTTTGAAAAGCTTTTTCTAAGAAATGAGCTTTTTAAAACTTCTGTTATTCTGTTTTTTATCATCGTCATCATCATCATCCTCGTATACAGGAATACCCATGTTATAACCAACCCCATTGAGGAACTGGTTGAAAGCATCGACAGGATATCAGAAGGAAACCTGAAACAACGGGCAAAAGAAAAGGGAAGTGTTGAGATATCTAAACTTGCCAGACATTTTAACAAAATGCTCGAACGTATTGAACAACGTGCTTTTGAAAATCAACAACAGAAAGAAGAAATCGCATCTCAGGCTGAACAGCTATCAATCATTAACCAGGAACTTGAAAAACTATCTATTGTTGCTTCCAAAACTGTCAATGGAGTTGCTATTTTTGATTCGGAAGGTAATTTAGAATGGATCAACTCGGGACACGAAAGAATTTATGGATATACATATAATGAAATCATTCACAATATCGGACGAAATATTATTGAATTCAATGAAAATCCTGACATCAAACTTCTTGTCAATATTTGTCAACGAACAAAGCAATCAATAGACTTTGAAACCCTTGCTCATAACAGGCAAAACAAACTGATTTGGATACAGACAACTCTGACACCTATTCTCGATGAAGATAACAACATAGAAAAGCTTGTAGCTATTGACTCAAATATTTCTGCTTTGAAAAAAGTAGAGGAAAAACTTCGACAAAAAAATAAGGATATTACTGACAGTATCAATTATGCCAAACGGATTCAGGAGGCCATATTACCCAACATCAGCGAAGTGAAGGAAATATTTCCGGAGTCATTCGTACTTTACAGGCCAAAAGGTATTGTAAGTGGGGACTTTTTCTGGTTTAAACGTCAAATTAATAAAGTACTCATTGCTTCAGTTGACTGCACAGGTCACGGCATACCCGGGGCCTTTATCGGTATGTTAGGAAATGCTTTTTTGAATGAAATTGTTAATAAAAACATTACTGCCACAGGCGGAGAACTCACTTTTCCGGCCAACCAGATACTCAATATACTCAGAGAATATGTTATAAGGGCTTTTCATAAATCGGTATCCGAAAATGAAACAAAAGACGGAATGGACATTTCATTGTGCATCATTGACCTTGAAACATATAAATTACAATATTCCGGCGCATACAGCCCGATTTATCTTATTCGTAATGAGGAGATTATTGAATTTAAGGCTGATAAAATGCCCATTGGCCTATTCATGAAAGAAAAGGGATATTTTACAAACCATGAAATTCAACTCAAAGCACAAGACAATATCTACCTGTTTTCGGATGGTTATATTGATCAGTTTGGTGGTCCGAAAGGGAAAAAATATCTGTCAAAAAATTTCAAAAAACTATTGTTAGAAATAGCAAGTGAACCACTTGAAAGGCAAAGAATGATACTTGATGAAACATTTGAGAATTGGAAAAGCGGGCATGAACAGGTTGATGATGTGCTTGTTATGTCTGTAAAAATACCAGAAAAGCAGCAAATAAAAACACAATCAAAGGACTTCGACTGGAAAAAGAAAATCATACTCATCGCTGAAGATAATAACTTTAACTATAAATTAATAGAAGATACACTTTCAACGACCAAAATCAACCTGGTCAGGGCAAAAAGTGGGAAAGAAGTTATTGAATTTCTCAATAATAAAAAAATCGATTTGGTTCTTATTGATATTTATCTGCCTCTTATGAACGGTTTTGATATTATTAAAAAAATCCGCAACCTTAATAAAAATGTACCAATAATATTACAAACCTCATTTACCAAAACAGAAGAAAAGGACAAAGTATTCTCCTCCGGTTGCAATGATTATATTCTCAAACCGATTAATCCACAGGAATTAATTACCACTTTAAGTAAATATATTGAATAGTTTTTATTCCTGATCGCATATAATTTTATTATTTTTGCGAAATATATAAAACATAGTATTAATCAAATCAGAAAGAGCAATGAAAAAGATAGTATTCTCATTCTTTGTATTGGGCATAATTTTATTATCAGCAAATATGCCTGCACAAACACAGAAACCGAAAATATCTTTTGAAAAGGTAGTTCATGATTTTGGCAATATAAAAGAAGAAAACGGTGTTGCCAGTACAACATTTAATTTTACAAACACAGGAAGTCAACCATTAATTATAGGTCGGGTCAATGCCTCATGTGGCTGTACTACTCCCACCTGGACAAAAACACCTGTACCACCCGGAGGTAAAGGCTTTGTGAAAGCTGCTTATAATCCAAGACGCAGACCTGGAAAATTCAATAAATCAATTACTGTCAGTTCGAATGCTGAAAACTCAAGAGTGGTTTTAAGAATAAAAGGAAATGTAGAACCTAAGCCCAAATCACTGGAAGATATTTATAAATATAAAATGTCTGATATCAGACTGACCAGTAATCGCATAGCATTTCCTTCAATAATAAATGATACAAAACGGGCACAGAAAATAGATATCATTAATATGTCCGAAACTCCTGTTAAGATTGATTTTAGCCGGGTCCCTTCACATTTGGATGTCAGGGTTTCGAAAAATCCTCTGGGGCCAAATCAAAAAGGTCATATTTCTGTTGTCTTTGATGCATCAAAAAAGAATGACTGGGGATATGTAAATGACCAGTTTTTTCTTGAGATTAATGATAAGACAGATGGTAAAAACCGCATTTTTGTAAGCGCTACAATCAGAGAGGACTTTTCTAAACTCACCCCCGAAGAACGAGCCAATGCGCCGGTTGCAGATTTCGACCCTCAAAGGTATGAATTTGGTTCAATTCAGCAGGGTGAAATAATAGAATTTGAATATAAATTAACCAATAAAGGAAAAAGAGATTTACTTATCAGAAAGATACGAGCCAGTTGTGGTTGCACTGCCATAAAACCTGCAAAAGAAAAAATCGCTCCCGGAGAAACTATCGCTATCAAAACAACTTTTAATTCGAAAGCAAGACGAGGCAGACAAAATAAATCAGTTACTGTTATTACCAATGACCCCAAACGGCCTAAAACCATTCTGTGGATTAAAGGTGAAGTGAAAATGAATTAAATTTTTCATGAGTAAAAAAGGAAAATCCCTGAATGTTCAAAAAGGGATTGAACAGCCCCCGTCAATTAATCCTGCGGCATTTGCCAGATTGCAAAAGCATAAAAAAAAATTGCTGTCAGCAGATGCCTATTTCAAGGGCATACGCGAAGGTAATCTAAACATTCTAAGCCAGGCTATAACATTGCTGGAAAGTTCATCAGCAATGCACTCAGGCCTGGCGAAAGAAGTCATTGAAAAATGTCTGCCATATTCCGGAAATTCATACCGGATAGGAATTACAGGAGTCCCTGGTGTAGGTAAAAGTTCTTTTCTTGAGGAATTCGGGCAGCTTCTTGTCGATCAAGGCAAAAATATCGCAATTCTTGCTATTGATCCATCAAGCGACATGACAAAAGGAAGTATTCTCGGTGATAAAACACGAATGGAAAAACTATCTGCTTATCAGAATGTCTTTATTCGTCCATCCCCCTCAGGAGGTGTACTGGGAGGCGTAACGAAAAAAACCCGGGAAACAATATTTTTATGTGAAGCCGCCGGATTTAATGTGATTTTCATTGAAACCGTTGGTGTAGGACAATCTGAGACAGCAGTCCATTCCATGGTCGACTTTTTCCTTTTATTGATGCTTGCCCGGGCAGGAGATGACTTACAGGGTATAAAAAGAGGCATCATTGAAATGGCCGATTCAATAGCTATCACTAAGGTAGATGGAAATAATATTCCTGCTGCACATAAAGCCAGAACTGACTTTAAAAATGCTCTGCACTTGTTTCCTCAGAAGTTATCGGGCTGGGTCCCAAAGGTATTAACCTGTTCTGCAGTTGAAAAAACAGGGATGGATGAAATTTTCAATATGCTCAATCAATATTTCGATCTTGTTAAAACAAATGGTTTCTTTGAGCAAAACAGGAAAAAACAAGCCAGGTACTGGCTGCACGAAACAATAAGAGACCAGCTCCTGGCTGACTTTTATCAAAATGAATCAGTAAAGACACAAATCGAAAATATTGAAAACCAAGTAATCGCTGGTAATAAAAGTTCACTTTTTGCAGCTGGGGAATTGTTGGCTTTGTATCAAAAGAAAAGATAAAAAATTATCTTGTTAACCCTTCCATAATAGATTGGATATCCCTGTAAATACGCCCAATTTTATGTAACTCTCTCATGCTGAGCTCCGGCCAAAATAAAGGAAAACGAAATCGTCCGTTTAACATTGTAGCTCTATTCTCAATTAAAATGAGCTCGTAGGGCATGGCTGCCAAATGGTCTTCCCCAAGGGCAGGCAGAAATTCCGGTTCCCCAAACCGGTTGTCAAGTAACCCAATTCCGAAAACAGCTATTTTCTTGTCTTCTGAAATAACTTCATATACTTTTCTGGTTCCTCCCCTGTGAGCCATTAAATTCCGGTTTATCGTTCTGACACCTTCATCAAAAGAATGAAATTCATTCACTTTTATCTGCTCATCAAAACCAGGCATTCTGACCATAAATCTGAATTCTTTCAATTCACTCACTCTTAAACTCACTTCACTTGAGGGAAGCAGTCTTATACCTGCCGAAGCAACTGCTAACATGGTTTGCATCTGTAGTTCATTAAGTTTTTCTTCGTACTTTTCATAATCATGGCGTAAATAACTATAAAAAAGATATGTAGGATTGAGCAAACTGACTTGAACTTTTCCATTCTTTAAGTCCATCAATCCAATTTTCAAAGCGCTGGCCAGCGCTTTTTCATCTCTGTCTTTTAGGGTAATTTCTAGTAATTCATCACTGGTAAAAGCAATTAGATACAGTTCATTTTCCCCTGCCGGATTATAATCTCCTAAGATTTCAAAACCAGATTCAGTTAATGAAGATTTAAGGTCCCCGGCTAATTGCTCTAATGTACCTTCAACTTCACCTCTGTAATACGGATTAATTGATCCGTCAGCGAAAAGACCAGATAACGGCCATGCTAACATTGCTACAACTAAATTCACATATATAAAAAGTCTTTTCATAATATTAGCTTATAATATCTACCTTTAACTCTATAAAATTAATTAATATTTTTTATTTGAAGTAATAATATTTAAAATTTTTAGCCTTAAATGACACTAAGACATTTATTGTTTGTTTTTTTATTTTATCTTTACGGCTCAAAGAATTCGTCAGACTAGTATAGAATTTCAGCTTTATGGCAGTTACGAATGAGGAAATGGCTGTTTTTATTGATGCTGTAGGTCGTGTATCAAGATATGATTTTAGAAATTATTCTGAAAAATCATTTTGCAGAAGACTTGAACGGGTATTGGTTGATAATAAACTGAATTTTGATAAACTCATTTACAAAATCACCCATGATAAAGTTTTCCTGGAAAAAATTATCAGAGATATCACAGTTAATACCACTGAGCTTTTCAGGGATCCTCCCATTTGGCACTTGGTCAGGTACCGAATATTGCCAAAATTAGAAGAAAAAAACAAAATCAACATTTTACATACAGGTTGTTCTTCCGGTCAGGAGGTTTATTCGATGCTAATTCTCCTGTATGAAATGAATTTGTTTGATAAGTCAAATGTATTCGGAACTGATATTAACACTGAGGTCTTAAAAATGGCAAAGACAGGTGTGTATAAATACCGGCACAACCTTGATTATATTAATAACTTTAACAAAGTTATCAGAGAGAATCCTTATAATTACGAGGATTACAATGATGTCCCTTTTACGAAATATTTTGATATTGATAAAGTCAAAGATACAATGAAGATAAAACCATTTCTGACAAGAAAACCTGTCTTTTTAAAGCAGGACCTTGTTAGAGATGAGAATATTTTTAACACAAAATTTGATATAATTTTTTGCAGGAATGTATTGATATATTTTAATTCAGGCCTTCAGAACCGTACATTCGAACTATTTCACCAAAGTTTATTCAGAAATGGTGTACTTATCCTTGGCGCTCACGAAAGCATGCTTGGTTCTGTAGCAAACAAATTCGTAAAAAAGGGAAAATATTATGTTAAAAAAGATGTCTGAACACATTATCCTCTGGTAAGTTTAAAATTTTTTATATATGCAGGTTGGAATATCTGATATTCGAAATATAGTAAAAAAAATAAAGGAGGTTCATAACATAGATTTTAGCAACTATGCCCTGACCTCATTTAAACGAAGGATAGAAAAATATCTTGACACACATCGTTTGACAAATATTAATACATTAATAAACAAAATCACATCAGACAGGATGTCCTTTCAGATATTCCTTCAGGATATTTCTATCCCGGATACTGAAATGTTTAGGGACCCTTCATACTGGAAGATTTTCCGTGATCAAATACTTCCGGGATTTTTGCATCAGGATGAATTTAATATTTGGATAGCGAGCAGCACAACAGGAGAAGAGTTATACTCACTATGTATTATTCTCAAAGAAGAACACCTTCTTAAAAATGCAAAAATTTTCGCTACTAACATATCCCAAAGGAATATTGATTTAATAAAAAATGGCATCTACGATCTGAAAAAAATGGAAATGAACGAAGCTAATTATGAGAGATATGAAGGGAAATACAACCTGAAGGATTATTATAAAACTTACAACAACAAAGCCCACATGGACACAAGCCTTATCGAAAATGTCAAATTCATCAATTTTGATATTACGAAAGATGAGTTTCCATATGAAGTAGAAATCCTTTTTATCAGAAATATGATGTTATATTTCAACCGTTACCTCCAAAACCTTATAATACAGGGAATAGACAATAAGATAAAAAAAGGGGGATTTTTGACACTTGGTGTAAAAGAAAACATAACAGAAAACAATATAAGTTCTCAATATATAAAAATTCATAATGAAGAAAATATCTTCAAAAAAGTTTGACTCTAAAATAATTACCAATGAGATATAAAGGCATTATCATAGGCGGTTCAGCCGGAAGTTTCCAGGTCATAACGAACATTTTGTCTTCGATACCTAAAAGGATAAACATGCCGGTTTTTTTATGTCTCCACAGGCTCAAACATATAAGAGCAGGTTTTGATGAGGCATTATCCATCAAATCAACTTTGCCAATTATCGAACCGGATGACAAACAACATGTAAAACCCGGTTACATATATCTTGCCCCTGCAAATTATCATATGTACATCGAACTGGGAAACACAATAGCCTTATCAACAGAGGAAGTCGTAAATCATTCCCGGCCCTCAATCGATTTATCATTTTTTTCAGCAGCTTATGTTTACAAAGAAAAAATCATTGGAATTATATTATCAGGAGCAAATAAAGATGGCGCTGCAGGTATAAAAAAAATAAAAGAAGCCGGTGGACTAACAATTGTTCAGGACCCCGATGAATGCCAGGTGAGAACCATGACCAGCGCTGCTCTGGCAGCTACGAATATCGATCATATTTTTACAACAAGAAAAATAATTGATTTTATCCAAAATTTAAACTAATTTTAAACTGTAAAGTTTGTACAATATAAAAATCAATTATCTATGCAACTATCAAAAAACATTAATACAATTAGCACTATTATTTTCATCTTGCTTATTATTAGCTTCGCTATTATCCTCTTTGAAATAACAAGCTTAAAAGCAACTATTGAAGAGATTAATCCAAATGAAAATACTGGTAATTTCATTTACCTTGTTTTTTCATTTTGTCTTATCCTGACTATATCAATGTATGCATTACTTCTAAACAGAAAAATAACCGAAGTAAAAGAAATTATCACAGATAGTGAAACAGGACAACAGGAAATTCGCTCGACGAGTAAAAAAAGCAAGGAAGAAGAGAGAAAGCGACTGGAAAAAGAAAAAAGGATAAAACAAGAGGCAGAAAAAAATAAAATGATTGAAAAACTTGTTGAAGATTTAGATAAACAAACATCACTTAAAAGATATACAGATAAATTCCTAAGCAATCTTGCTAAAGAATATGCTATTGTTCAGGGGTTATTTTTTCTGCGAGATAAGGAACAGAAAATATTTAAAATGGTCGGCAATTATGCCTTTTACAGTGAACAAGAACCCAGGGAATTTGAATTAGGAGAAGGAATTTCAGGGCAAGTAGCAAAAAATAAAGAACTAATTTACATAGACAATGTGCCCGACAATTATATAACTGTCCTGTCTGGTCTGGGAGCCGGTTCTCCAAAACATTTGCTTATTTTTCCAATTTTATACCGCGAGGAATCAATAGGTGTTATTGAACTTGCCTCTTTTGAAAGACTGATTCAGGAAAACCTGGAAGATATCCTGATGGGGGTTTCCAGGGTGATTGGCCCACAAATCATTAGTAAATTTTAAACATGGATGAAAAAGAGCCTATTGCTAAAAAGGCGTTATCATCTTCAAAAATTAAGGTAGAACGACTTTTTAAGTCCTCATTATTAAACAGTGTATGTAGCTTAAAAACTATTCGAAAAAACTTACTATTAGTCAGAAACAGACTTTTAGAATCAGATTCACAAATTATAAAATAGCGATTTAGTCCGGGTTATTCAAAAATAATTATTGTCTCTCCGGACAAACAAGAATCGGAATGATGACTAAGGATCACTAAAAAAGCCGGATAGATTTTACCCGGCTTTTCAATGTAATACATTTATGATACTTAATTTTTGTTTTTTCCGACAAAAGATAAAATTCCGACAGCACAACCCCGCTTTTCCTTTCTACCCTCTTTATATGCAATAAATACATAGTATGTTGCAGTTTTCCTGCAAATGAAATCAAACTGTTTATAATCTTTATCTAATGCTTTGTTGTATGTAGAAGCTAAAAGCTTGTTGGAGCTGTAAAGATAAAGCACTGACCTGCCTTCAAAGCCTGGTGGATCACAAAGATTGAAACGGTAATGTGTACCTTTATTAAGGACTACCGAAAACTTTTGAACTGGAGTTGGACGTCCCGGGCGGGCTTTCTTAAGCTTGGCATTAAAATCCCGCAAATAAATCGCATTACCATTATTCGTTGCGCATTTATAAACCACCTTTTGGTTACATTGTGCAAAAGAGGTATTGTCAAATAATCCAAAGAGGATCGCCAGTGTTGTTAAAAAAAATATTGAAATTAGTTTTTTCATATTACAAATTAATTAAATCGTTACGGACTTTAACAACTATATCTGTAATTTTTTCTATCTGCTTATTCGTAATTGAAACACTACTTGTTGTTTTTTGCTCAATAATCAATTTACCATCCTGTTCAACAGAAACCGGATCGTTATATTTATATGTAATTTCAACACCGTCAAAAACATCTTTAAACTCTGTAAAATCTTTGATGAGTTTTTGGTAGATTGGCGCTGATTTGTAATTCTTCATTATGATAAGTAAATCATTGAGAATTATCTTTTGCTCACCTATCCTTTCTGCTACTTCACTGTTTTTCGATTTATCATATACCTGAGTTGCGAGATACAGACCTTCTAACCATACACCGGCAACAATCAGGGTAGATAAATTGCTTCTGTTATGTTCCCTGAGATGGTTATCCATATCATTAAAACTTCTTACAGAAAGATACATGAGTGTATCAAGATTTTCATTGTTTGTGGCAAGTCTTTTCAAAGTTTGAAAATCAAAAAATTGCCCAACTTTTAGATCATCAGCCAGTCTTTTGATGACTGTAATGTAATCAACA
This sequence comes from uncultured Bacteroidales bacterium, assembly GCA_964629805.1. GTDB lineage: Bacteria > Bacteroidota > Bacteroidia > Bacteroidales > CAZVTW01 > CAZVTW01. The sequence goes on from CAZVTW010000039.1 coordinate 16,814, forward strand.
ATTGCAGATGTTCTTTCATAAATGTTAAGGTATCCCAGGTCGGCGCTTAACAGACCAAGGCCAATAGCCTTTTCAGTATCTGTTGTTAATTCATCGAACTTACCTGTAGGACATAGATATTCAAGTGAAAACTCAGTTCCTACACTTTTTACCAGGGCAGCCATTTCTATTGGATTGGAGAAACTTTTAATAATTCCTTCCAATGCATTGTCATCAATTTTAAGAGGCACATCACTGGAAACATCTTCGGGGATATCTAGTTTGTCTGTATCTTTGGACTCTTTGTCTTTTGATGAGTCTGGTTGACAACAAGTAAAAAGCACGATTGATATGAACAAAAGAATAATTTTTCTATCCATAATTTCTTGTATTTGTTAATGTTTATTGATATACTACAAATTTATTAAAAAATTTCATTAAAAAAAATCTAAGAAGATTTTTTAAACTTAAATTTATCAAATAGATTCAAGAGCTTTTCAAGTGATCTATAATATAATGTTATGTAAAACAACAGAGTGAATATCCAGATTATCGTAACATTGAACCATAAAGTATAAAAATGTTGACCCATAAAATATTTCCTGGGGGCATAAAAATGAGACCTGAAATCAATATAACTATACGGAGTCGGATCAAGATAAATAAGATCATATTGCTGAATCAACTGATCGTTTAATCTGACTATCTTATTTGTTTCATAAACCTTTCGCACATAATCCTGGGTTGCTTCATTATGATAATCATTTCGCAACTGATTGTACAGACCAGGCCGTTTTTCTTCCATATAATTAATTATACGTTGACGTTTGTTGTTAAACAAATTCATAATTCGTGTGTGATAGTCTTTTAAGGCTTCCAGGAACAATGAAATATTATCATGCGCATCAATGTGATAATTTTCTTTGTTTAATAATTGAAGCCGTTTTTTATGTTTAAACTTCAAAGTATCAATACCAGCCTGAAATTCTACCTGTAACTCTTTGAGCTGTTTCTTAATATCTAACAATGCTTCATCATCGGGTTCAGCTTTCATAGCAATAGCTATTTCATTGATAAGCGGATTAAGTTGCTTCATAGGGTTATATATTGAAGCAGCCTGTGAATCATCTTCGTCGCTTATCTGTGCAATTGAATCCGGTTGTTCCTCTGCAATAATCTCTGTTCCTGGAATGAAATCCGGAATGCTTTCATCTTCAAACTCTTCTTCTTCCTCTCCGCTATAGTAAACCATATTCAGATAAGCCCGAACTTCTTCTGCAACTTCAGTATTGAAGTTTTCGGTATTCAACCTGCTACGCAGATAATCAGAATGGTCTATCAACCTGTTTGTTTCTTTTGTAAATTCCCTTTTCATTAAATCAAAGTGAATATTTATTGCTTCCGGGTCCGGATCAATGGTTTCATTTATTAACATGAATCTTAATTGTCTGTTTCTGTCCTCAAGGTCGGGAATGTAATGTGAAATTTTATAATCAGCGTTACTTTCTCTTTTTTCTATCTCATAAAATATCTTTTTAAATTCATTTTCTGTATACTGATTAACAATTAATCCTTCATACGCCCATCTTGATGTCATGAGTTCAGCAATAAATGGCACTTTGTCGACATCACCAAGGGCCTTATTTAATTTATCAAAACTAAACATGGCGCCCCCCAGAGCCATTTGTGGTATCATCAGCAAAGGAATAAGTATATAAATTGTTACAGCAGAATTAAATGTCTGTGATATATTAAGTCCCATCATATTGGCACATGCTGAGGTTGCAAACAAGACGTACCAGTATTCAAACCACATCCCTTTGACACCGAGGATAGAATTTCCGATTAACACATATAATACTGACTGAATAGCAGAAATGACAAACATGATAAATACCTTTGAGACCAAATAACTCGATCTTGAAAGATTTAAAAACTGTTCTCTTTTAAGTATTTTTCTGTCCTTGAATATCTCTTCTGCACTCACAGTTAATCCTAAGAAAAGGGCAACAACAATACTCATGAAAATATATGGCGGAATATTTTCATTTTCATAAAAGATGTAATCTGTAGAATGAGGGTCTGCAATATACCGGATAATAAATGCCAGGATGAATGCAAGCAAAGGAGCTTCAATCAGAGTAAGTGCAACGTATTGTTTATTGCTTATTTTAGAAAAAATATCTCTGATGGTGTATATTTTAAACTGGTTAAACCATGAAGGTATATTCAGATTTGAAGGAGGTTTTTCCTCTATATCCGGATGTTCTTCAACGATGACCTGCTCATTGTAAGTTTTTGCCCATTGTTTAGGTAAAACTTTGCGTTTGTCGGTGTATTGCCCGAATTCATCAACTACTTTAGCTTCAACGATATTAAAGATCAACTCCGGTGTCACATTACCACAGGTGGGGCATTCACCAACTTCAGCATTAATCTGAGCATCAATTTTTTTGAAGTATATGATCGATTCAATGGGATTTCCATAGAAAATCTGAAAACCACCAGTATCAAGGATAACCATTCTGTCAAACATCTTATAAATGTCAGCAGATGGCTGGTGAATAACAACAAAAATGAGCTTCCCCTTCAATGAAAGGACACTTAAAAGGTCCATAACGTTCTCTGAATCTCTTGATGAGAGTCCCGATGTTGGTTCATCAACAAACAAAATTGAGGGTTCGCGAATAAGTTCAAGGGCAATATTCAGCCTTTTCCTTTGCCCGCCGCTAATCATCTTATTTAAGGGAGAACCAACTTTTAAATCTTTTCGCTCAAAAAGGTCTAGACTTTTTAGGGTATCATTAACTAAGGTGCTAATTTCATCATCATTTTTATCTTTGAAACACTGCTTAGCGCTGAAATAAAGATTTTGAAATACGGTTAGTTCTTCAATAAGCAAATCATCCTGGGGAATATATCCAATTACTCCCTCAAGTTTCTCCTTTTCTTTAAACAGATCAATGTTATTAATAAGAACTTTTCCCTCGGTTGGTTCAGCAGAGCCACTCAAAACATTGAGTAATGTTGTTTTCCCGGCGCCACTGGCCCCCATGATACCGATAAGTTTTCCGTGAGTTTCTGAAATATTTATGTCTTTCAGTCCATAATTACCGTTAGGAAATCTATATGAAATATTCTTTGCGTTAAATGAAATCCTAATAGATGTTGTATCAGCCATATATCTGGATACAACATCACTATAATAAACAGGTTTACCTTTGGGCATTTTTAGGGAACTGCCATTTGCAAAAAGGTAAATTCTTTTATTATTAACAGCCAGACCATTAAGAATAACATCCTGACTACCGGTGTATTTTATGAAGTAAAGTTCAGCGCTTTTAACGTGAAGAATAAAAATAGCCCCATCAAGTTCTTCCGAAAGAATATGCTTACAAGCTCCGTACTCAGTTTCTTCGTCATTGATAACAAGAATGCTGGGATTATCAAGATTATTTGGTTCATTCTGTATAACAAATGATTCAATGCTTTTAAATTCTTCTTTGGTGATATTAAAGACCTCAGCAACAGTATTTATGATAGCCATACGTTGTTCGGAAAATTTCCGGTCGGCATTGACAAGTTCAAAAAGACGTACAAGAACAACAACTTTTTGTCCCTGGTTGAGGCTTTTATTAATTTTTTTACACAGTCCCAGTATTCTGACAGAATCTTTTACAGATGTGAGTTGTGGTTTATCTTTTTTGATGCGTTCTTCAGGAATTTCACTAATGCCTGCTTTTTTATAGAACAAAGTCATATATTCTTTTGCTGCTTCATCGTTAAGTTGCTGTGTCAGGAATTTTTGGATATACTCTATCTCATTTTCCTCAACACCTTCATCTTGTTTGGCGATGATAGCAAAAAGTTGCATTAATGCTTTGAGAATTTCTTCACTCATGTTTAATTATTAAGTCTAACAAAAGAAACGAGAATGCATCAAAATAAGGGGTTTAGACAATCCATAAAAGTAATAAAAAAATGCAAATCAAATAATCCTACATATCCTACAAAAATAATAAGTCAAAATGCAGAGTACTAGTCTATCGAATAACTTACCTGCTCAAAAGGAACATCAACAATATCGGCATACTCCTCTCCTGCTTCTTCCATATCTTCGTCATCATCAGGAAAATGCCATCTTACTAAAACGTCTTTCCCGTCATCAACCATATCTTCAAGCTTTAATAAAACATCCAGGATCAATTTTGAAGAAGCTGTATTGAAATATTCCAATTTGAAATCAAATACAGTCTTTTCTGAATCGGCTTTGGCATATTCGTCTAACCAGTCAAGTATAGGCTCATAAAATGCAGCCACATCTTCAGGTAAAGACCGTCCTGAGATTTCAAAAATGCCATTATCAGCATCCAAAATGACAGTTGGGGTATCGTCCGAACCCTTTATTTTTATTGGTTCCATACTCTATAATCTTACAATTTTTTTAAACAGTCTATAATAATATTTTGATCTCAAAAAAACAAATAAATAAACTTTCGGTACAAAGTTTATAAAAAAACTAAGCTTTATTTCTTGATATTGTAGAAATCAAAACAAAAAATGAATTTTCATCATTGATGGGTAAAAACTCATAAATAAGTTTTTCTCCGGTTTTTCTGGCAATATCAATAAAACCCAGACCAGCCCCTTCTTTTTCAGAAAGCCTTCCTTCACGAATTTGTCTCTTATATACTTTTTTAAGCCCATCTTTATCAAGCTTATTTATGTTCTCAAGCATGCTTTTAAGAGGTTCAATTTTTTCGTTCTTAATCAGGTTTCCTGTTGTAACGCTATATTCTTCGTCTCCTTTACTTACCAGGAACAAACCTTTCCCGTCCTTATTGGGAATAATTGTATCCTGGCGGTCTGCATGTTTACTAACATTCTGCAGGCATTCAACCATAACATGGAATACCTTTCTTTGTACTGAATTATAGTCTTCTTCTTTGGCCATGCTGGTTTCTGTCAACGATGTGAAAGCTTTTGTTATCTGGTGTGTTATTTCGCCTTCATAAGCTAAATTCACATTGTTTTTTTTCATTTTTTCATAGAGCTTGTAAACGAAATCTAAATGCTCTGTATTATTTGTATCAGCCATAACTTATGTACTTATAGGGTGTTATTATGAAAAAAATATGTCCAAAAATACACAATCATTCAAAAACTCACAAATTGAAACTGCAAATATATTTAAAATTCAATACCAACCAGTATAACATCATCAATTTGTTTATGTTCACCTTTCCACTGGTTGAAGTCTCTGATAAAAAATCTTGAATATTCGATCATTGAATAGTCAGGATTTTCAGAGAGTATATCCCTGATTCTGGAAGCCTGGTATTTTCGGCCTTTTGAACCTCCAATTTGGTCTGTTAAGCCATCTGAGAAGAAGAATACTTTGTCTCCAATCTCATAATTTATAGTGTGAGTGCTAAAATCTTTTTCTACACGCCTTGTACTTGAAATACCACCAATTGCTTTATGATTACCTTTATACTGTGTAATTTGTCCACTTCTCAGATAATACAGCGGTCTGTGAGCTCCGGCATATTCAATTTCGCGTTTTTTCAAGTTGATTTTACAGAAGGCAAGATCCATGCCATCGCGTGTATTTGAATCTTCGCGATCCTGTTTCAGTGTTTTCCTGACCTGAATATGCAGATAGTCCAGTATTTCTCCGGATGTAGTTTGTTCATTTGCATGATCCACAATGTTATTTAACAAGAAATATCCGACAAATGTTAGCAATGCTCCCGGTACACCGTGTCCTGTGCAGTCAATAGCAGCTAAATAAATGATATCATCTTTCTTAAAAAACCAGGGGAAATCACCACTAATGGATTCTTTTGGTTTAAAGAAAATGAAAGAATTTGGTA